>NZ_JBNNVR010000110.1:0-16125 GCF_050280645.1 Pseudomonas sp. NPDC089554 | reverse complement strand
CGATCGAGGCACGCAAGCGTTACGGCGTGCTGTAACCCTGAAGGCGAGGCCCGCACACGCGGGCCTCGCCTTCAATCACATCGCAGCGGTTTCAAGCATCCCGCCACTTACTCGCCGGCCTTCTCGGCGTTGAAACCGTCGAAGTTCTCGAACACACCCATGAAGCCCGGCACGGTCGCTTCACGCGCCCAATCGCGTTGCAGCTCGCAGTACATCTGCACACGGCTGATGAGCTTGACGCCCGCCTGCTCCAAGCGGCGCAATGCCGCTTCATGGGCGGCGAGCGAAGTACCGCCGACCGCATCGACCGGCACGTACACCTCGTAGCCTTCCTGGATTGCATCCAGCGCCGGGAACGCCAGGCAAGCCTCGGTCCACAGCGCGGTCATGATCAGCTTGCGCCGGCCAACGGCCTTGACCGCGTCCTTGAAGCCGGTGTCTTCCCAGCTGTTGATCGAGGTGCGGTCGTAGGTCGGCAGATGGCCCAGCACGTCTTGCAGTTGCTGGATCGGCGGCTTGTTGCGACCGGTCTCTACGTTCACCGTGGAGTGGATGATCGGGAGCTTGTAGTTGAGGGCGGCCTTGGCGACGCTGGTGATGTTGAACACCAGTTCATCGCGGGGCATCGAGCGAATCGAGGAGACCTGGATCGGCTGGTAGTCGATGATGATGAGCATCGAGTTCTCAGGCGTCAGAAGCTGGTCGGTGAGTGGGTTACGAAGAGTCTCGCTTGCCATTTGCACATCCTGTTCTCAGTTGTAATGGCCGGACCAGGCGCCTGCGGCGTTATAGTCCGGAAACCGGATTGTGCTGTTCCGGGAATCGCCACAGTAGTCGCATCCCGTGACTAGCTGTGTTGCTAAAAGGGGAACACCGACGTGGATCTGGAAACACTCGAAACCTTCGTGGAAGTCGCCGACACCGGGGGCATTTCCCAGGCGGCGCAGCGCCTTGGGGTGAGCAAGTCGATCGTCAGCCGCAGGCTGTCGCGGCTCGAAGCAGAGCTGGGCACCCAGTTGCTGGCGCGCAGTACCCGCGGGGCGGCACTGACCGAGGCTGGGGCTACGTTTCGCGACCACGCTGCCAAAGTGTGCGCCGAGATCGACAGTGCACGCGAAGCGATCTTGCCGAACGGGCCGCTGCGCGGTCGCTTGCGCGTCGCCGTCCCCGTCTCCTTCGGCCCCACCTTCGCCCCGATGCTGGCGGAAATGGCGCGGCGCCACCCAGAACTCACGATCCAGACTTGCTACAGCGACCGCTTCGTCGACCTGATCGGCGAGGGTTTCGATTGCGGGATACGGGTGGGCTACCTGCCGGACTCGAACCTGGTTATCGCCAAGCGCATCGGGCCGGTGTACACCACGTTGGTGGCAAGCCCGGCGTACCTGAAGGCCCATGGTGCACCGCAATCGCCAGAGGCACTCGGCGAACACCAGGCTCTGATGCAGAGCACCGAAACCTGGCAGTTCCTCGATGGCGACAAGGTCGTCACCGGTCACCCACAGGGGCGGTTCAAGGCCGATAACGGCAGGGCGCTGGTGGATGCAGCGGTTGCGGGGTTGGGCATTGCCTACCTGCCCGATTGCCTGATACAGGAGCATTTGAACGCGGGGGCGCTGGTGCCGATCATGACCGCTTACCCACCACCGCCGGCAGGTGCCTATGTCGTGCGCCTGCCAGGCCAGCACCCGGCACGCAAGATACGCCTACTCACGGAACTGCTGATCGAGCTGTTCGGCGAAACGCTACACGCCCCGGCACCTGTCGCTCGCTGAACGCTCAGACCAGCTCGGCGCGCTTGAGCTCGCTCTTGAGGTAGGCGTAGTAGATCGGCCCTGCCACCACCCCTGGCAGGCCGAACGCGGCTTCGAACACCAGCATCGCCAGCAGCAGCTCCCACGACTTGGCGCTGATCTGCCCGCCGACGATGCGGGCGTTGAGGAAATACTCGACCTTGTGGATCACGATCAGGTAACCCAGCGCCGCGACTGCCACCCAGATCGACAACGACAGCCCGACGATGGTGATCAGGGTGTTGGAGATCAGGTTGCCGATCACCGGCAGCAGGCCGAGCAGGAAGGTCAGCACGATCAGCGTCTTGGTCAGCGGCAGGTGCACGTCGAACAGCGGGAACACCACCGCCAGGAAGATGCCGGTGAAGAAGGTGTTGAGCAGCGAGATCTTGATCTGCGCAAAAACGATGTTGCGAAACGCCTGCACCAGCAGGCTCAGGCGCTCGAACAGCGCCGCCGCCAGGGGCTTGCGTCGGGTCAGGTCGGGTATGCGCTGCAAGGCCACGATGGCGCCGAGGATCATGCCGATCAGCAGGGTGACGAACATATGCGCCATGCCCTTGCCGACCAACTGCAACTCGCCCAGGTGGCTACGCAGCCAATCGCCGATGGCCACCTTGAACTCGGCGGCGCTGGCCGGCAGGTAGCCTTCGATGAACGGCGGCAACTGGCCGCGCGCGCGCTCCACCAGGCCCATGAACTTGTCCAGCGAGGCGCCGGGGTTCTCCGCCTCGTGCAGCAGGAAGCTGAAGGCCCCGGCGATCAGCAGCGTCAGGCTGCTGACCACCAGCGTGCCGAGCAGCGCCACCGCCAGCCAGCGCGCACGCTGCCCGGCGATGACCACCTGCAAGCGGGGGGTAAGCATGTTGACCAGTTCGAACACCAAAAGCCCGGCCAACAGGCTCGGCAGCAGCTTCAGGGGCAGCGCCAGCAGCAGGCCGGCAAACACGATGATCCAGCTGGCCAGGGTGATCTGGCGGGGGGTGAAGGTCATACGGCCTCGGCGGCAGACGGCGCAAAGACACGCAGTCTGCCAGCCTTCACGCACCAGGCATAGGCGCGGGTCATTTCTTCTTCAGGCAGTCGCTCATGAAGGCTTTGCGCTCGTCGCCCTTGAGCGCCTTGGTAGTGGCGTCGGCGTTGCAGGTCTTCATTTTTTCCTGCTGGGTGGCTGGCGCCTTGGCCTTGAGGCAAGTGCTCATGAACGCCTTGCGCTCGTCGCCCTTGAGGGCTTTTTCGCTGGCTTCGGCGTTGCAGGTTTTCATTTTCTCCTGCTGCGCGGTGGCGGCGAATCCTTGCGCGCTGAGCAACACACCCAATACCAGTAATGGCAGGTGCAGCATTTTCATGGAGTGGTCTCCTTGTTTCCGCGCTGAATGCACGGCTGTCGAGCTGAGTGTAGACAAGAATTTTTACATTCAGCTCAGCCCTGGCGCGCCTGGCGGCGGTACTGCTCGGGGGTGCAGTGGGCCTGGCGCTGGAACATGGCGATGAATGCCGAAGCGCTGCTGTAGCCCAGGTCGAAGGCGATGGCCTGGATCGGCGCACCGCTCTCCAGCGCCTCGATGGCCCGCAAAAAGCGCAGGCGCAGGCGCCATTCGCCGAAGCTGATGCCCAGCTCACGCAGGAACTGCCGGGCCAGGGTGCGCTCGCTGACGTGCACCTGGCTGGCCCAGTCGGCCAGCGGGCGGTTGTCGCCAGGCTCGGCATGCAGGGCCTCCAGGACCTGGCGCAGGCCTTCGCTGTGGGCAAAGGGCAGGTAGGCGGTCTGGGTCGGCGCCAGCAGCAATTGGTCGAGCAATACCTGCACCAGGCGCTGGTCGCGGGCGTCCTGGGCCACACGCAAGTCGCGCCGGGCGAAATCGCCGAGAATCGCCTTGAGGATGTCGCTGATCAACAGGCTGCACGGCTGCGCGGGCAACTGCGCGCACAGGCTGGCATCGAGGTAGACCGAGCGGTAGACGATGGCCTGGGGGTTGTAGCAACCATGCTCATGGCCCGGCGGTACCCACACCGCGTAGAGCGGCGGCGAGACGAAGCGCTGGCCTTCGACATCCAGGTGCATCACGCCGTGGGAGGCATAGTTGAGCTGGCCCCAGGTGTGGCGGTGCGGGGCGCTGGTGGTATCGGCGCTGAATTCGTCATAGCGGAAGTACACCGGGGCGGGGAGCTTGGTGAAGGTGGGGATGTCGAGGTACTTGGCGGCCATGGTGTCTGGTTCGATGGGCAGGTTGTCTGGATGCAAGTATAGGCGTTCGGACAGACAGGGGGATAATGGCGGCCATCGCGGCGCACTCTTCGCGGGCAAGCCCGCTCCTACAGGGATTGCGCAGACCTTGTAGGAGCGGGCTTGCCCGCGAAAAGGGCCCGCACTCACACTGCAAGCCCAAGAGCCACAGAAACATGAACTACACCTTCCCCCTCATGGCGATCCTCATCTGGGCCGGCAACACCGTGGTCACCAAGATGTCCGCCGGGGCCATCTTCCCCGCCGAGATCGGCTTCTACCGCTGGCTGCTGGCCGGGTTGCTGTTCACCCCCTTCCTGCTGCCCCAGGTCTGGCGCAACTGGGCGGCCATCCGCCCGCACCTGGGCAAGCTGTTCGTCCTTGGCGTGCTGGGCATGGCCATGTACCAGAGCCTGGCGTACTTCGCCGCCGCCGTCACCAGCGCCACCAACATGGGCATCATCCTGTCGCTGATGCCTTTGATGTCGCTGGCGCTGTCCATCGCCTGGCTGGGCCAGCGCCTGACCTTCGGTGCACTGGCCGGGGCTGCGGTGTCGTTCGTCGGGGTGCTCGAAGTGGTCTCGGCGGGCAAGCCGCAGGCCCTGTTGCAACAGGGCCTGAACCACGGCGACCTGATGATGCTGGTGGCGACCTTCGCCTATGCGCTGTACAGCTTCCTGCTGAAGAAATGGCAGTTGCGCCTGCCGCCCCTGCAACTGCTGTACCTGCAAATCCTGGTCGCCATCTTGGTGTTGCTGCCGCTGTTCCTGCTGTCGCCCAAGACCGGCCTCACCACCGGCAACGTCGGCCTGGTGCTGTATGCCTGCGTGCTGGCCTCGATGATCGCCCCGCTGTTCTGGATGCAGGCCGTGCAGCGCCTGGGCCCCAGCCGCACCACGCTGTTCTTCAACCTACTGCCGGTGGTGACCGCGCTGATCGCCGCCGGGGTACTGGGCGAGGAGTTGGCCAGCTACCACTTGTATGGCGGGCTGCTGACACTGGCGGGGGTGATCCTCGCCGAACGCTGGACCACCCCGCTGCGCCGCACCGTTACAAGCCCGCAGCCTTGAGCCGGGCGGCATGTTCGAGGAACAGCCGCACCGGGTCGGCGCCCTTGCCCACCGCGCCCATCTGCTGGTTGACGATATCCAGGTGATCGAGCGGGTAGTCGTCGCCGATCACCTCGCCCAGGTGTGAGCTGTAGCGCCCGACCATGCCATCGCACTGGCCTTTTTCCCGCACGAAGCTGCGGGCGAACAGGCGGCAGAAGCGGTTGCTCCCATCGAAGCGGTTCAGGCCGCGGTCAGTAAGGCCTGGCTGCAAGGTCCCGGACCAGGAGTAATAGCGCACCCCGCCCACTTCGGCGGGACCATGACCACCCCAGGTGCTCGGCAAGCCCTGTGGATAAGCCTGGTTGAACAGCGCCACCCCGGCGCTGGTCAGTGACTGGTGCGAAGCGTGCACGTCGATCGGCAGCGGGTCGCGGCGCCAGCCGGTTTCCAGCCACACCAGCAGCACGCCCAGGCCATGCAAGGCGGCCCGCAACAGGCGCCCCTTGGCCGAATGGCCCGGCGCCGCGCGTTCGAGGTGGTCGGCCAGCTCCGAGCCGTGGTTGGGGCCGGCCACCGAAGTCACCGAGGCCACCCGCTGCGGACGCAGGGCCGCTGCATAGCGTGCTGTGAGAGCGCCCTGGCTGTGGCCGATGAGGTTGACCTTGTCGGCGCCGGTGCGTACGCAGATGTCCTCGATAATTGCCAGCAACTGCTCACCGCGCACTTCGCTCGAATGCAATGGCGAGACCTGCACGGGGAACACCTGCGCGCCCCTGCGGCGCAACGCCGGGACGATGCCGAACCAGTACGGGAAGAGCACCAGGCGCACGAAGCCGAGCATGCCGGGCACCAATACCAATGGGTAGCGTGTGGCCAATTCCTGCGTCATTCCCTTGCCTCCTGTGGCCGAGCCCGGGCCGCTTCTTACTATAGGTTGTGAATCGAACTCCTGACGCGCCGCGCGGTTCCAAGCAGAACACCCCCCATGCAAGGAGCGTGACCATGTACAGAAAGACTCTGGCCATTCTGCTGGCAAGCGCCACCCTCGCCGCCTGCGGCAGCCGCCCGGAAAACCCGGTGGACTACGTCACCTACCGCGACGAGCCGCTGGTCAAGCAGGTCGAGAACGGCATGACCATGCAGCGGGTCAACGCCATCGCCGGCAACCCCTCCAGCGCCACCGACCTGCCCCACGGCGGCACCTGCAACGACTACATCCTCAACCGTGACGGCCACCAGCAGCCGTACTACGTGCGCTTCGACGCCACCGGGCATGTCGACGCCAAGGGCTTCAAGACCTGCAAGCAACGCGAAGAAGACAGCAAGGCCGCCGCCGGTGCGTGAGCCGCCTGAGCCGTCCCAGTAACCGACCACCCTGAATAGCGGAGACGACCATGAGCAATGCTGAACTGACCGACGTGAAAACCCTGCGCGAACGTGCCCGCCAGCATGTCGAGCAAGGCGCCGTGACCGAGGGCTACAGCGCCGACCGCGAGCAGATTCTGCGTCTGCTCAACGAGTCACTGGCCACCGAGCTGGTCTGCACCCTGCGCTACAAGCGCCACTACTTCATGGCCAGCGGCATCAAGGCCAGCGTGGCGGCGAAGGAGTTCCTCGAGCACGCCAACCAGGAAAGCGAGCACGCCGACAAACTGGCCGAGCGCATCGTGCAACTGGGTGGCGAGCCGGACTTCAACCCGGACAACCTGACCAAGAACTCCCATGCCCAGTACGTGGCCGGCAGCTCGCTGAAGGAAATGGTGCTGGAGGACCTGGTGGCCGAGCGGATCGCCATCGACAGCTACCGCGAGATCATCCAGTACATTGGCGAGAAGGACCCGACTACACGGCGCATCTTCGAGGACATCCTGGCCCAGGAAGAAGAGCATGCCGATGACATGGCGGATTTGCTGCAAGGGCTGTAGGAAGGGTTGAGCCAGTACCGGCCCTATCGCGGGGCAAGCCCGCGATAGGGCCGGTACTGAATGAACGCGGTACCAGCAACCACCACTACTTCTTCGCCCCCACCGCCGCCGGCGCCTTGCCGGCTTTCATCTGCTCCAGCAACGGCGTGCACTGGTTCGGCACATCGCCACTCGGTGCAATCAGCGCCAGCAAGCCCGCCGCCGGCCCCACCGCTACCCCCAACGCGACCATACCCGCGCCACGCAGCGCCAGCGGCACGGCCTGCACACCGGCATTGGGCTTGGCGAACGGCCCTCGTACGTATAGCGGAGAGCGCAGCGAGAACAGGCGCAGGCCCTTGGACTCCGGGGTGACTTTCAAATCCAGCTGCTCGCTGGCGAAATTGGCGGTGCCGTTGATATAGATGATGGCGTTCTCGGTATCGAAGACGAACAGCCGGGTCGTGGCCAGGCCGTCCTTGATACCGATGTTGGCTGCCGCGCAGTTGATCTTCACATCCTCGTCGCCAAACAGCTTGTCGACCACATAGTTGCCGACGTTCAACCCGGCGATCTCCATCAGGCTGCGGCTGATGGCGCCATCGTTTATCAAAAGACGCAGGTCGCCATTGGCGGTGCCCAGCAACGCCGCCACCGAATTGCCCCGGCCACTGATATCGGCATCGCCGTTGAGCTCGCCGAAGCTGGTCTGCATGGGGGCGAAGGTGGGGAACAGTTGCTTGAGCTTGAAGCCGCGGGCGGTGAGCTGGGCACGGCCTTGCAGGGGTGCGGCGCGACCATCGAGGCGAATGTTCGAGTCGAGGTTGCCGCCTGCCACGCCAAAGCGCAGCGGCGCAAGGCGCAGCAGGCCGTCTTCGAGCAACACATGGGCCGACAGGTCGTTGAACGGCAGTTGCTCGCTGTGGACGATGCGCTTGCCGGCGAAGGTGACATCGGCGTCCATCGCCCGCCAGCGCTCGGTGCGGAACTCCTCCACCGGCAGCACCTTGCCTGTCGGCTGCTTGCTGGCACCACCTCGGGCCTTCTGCTCGGCATTGGAGTCGGCGCCGATCAAGGGGGCGAGGTCCTTGAACAGCAGCTGGTTGGACACCAGGTTGCCGGAAAGCTTGGGGCGCGGCTGGCTGGCGACGAATGCCAGGTCGCCATGGATATCGCTGTCGCCGATCTTGCCGTTGAAGCCTTCATAACGGAAACGCGCACCCTCGGGCTCGTGCAAGTTGGCAGTGAGGTGGCCGTCGGTGCTGTAGGGCGGGGTGTCAGGCAGGGTCACACCGGTCAAGGGGTAGAGGTTGCCCAGGCTGCTACCGGACAAGCGCAGGCGCAGGTCGAGGGCGCCCAGGTTGCGTGGGTCGGTGAGGGTGCCGGCGAGGGCTACGCGGGTATCACCGATGCGCGCGTCGGCTTGCAGGGGGAAGGGTTGGCTGGCGTCCTGCAGCGCCAGCAAACCGCCGATCTTGCCAGTGGCGGATACCGCCTGGCCTTTATAGCGGCCCTGGGCCTTGAGGCCAAAGGCGTAGTCCTGTGCCCCACCGGCTTTTTCGGCGCTGGCCTTGCCAACGATCTCGCTGAACGGAATCGGCTTGCCGAGCGGGTCGATCTGCACCTTCATGCTGGTTTGCAGGGTCTGGTCGTCGAAACTGACATTGCCTTGGTCGAAACCGATGGCGCCGATGTCCAGCACCCACTTCGACGGCTCGGCATTTTTGTCCTTTGGCCCAAAATCGAACACCCAGTTGGCCCGGCCATCGGCCAAGCGGGTCAAGCCGGCGACGGGTTGGGTCAGGTCGATACGTGGGATGACGATCTG
This sequence comes from Pseudomonas sp. NPDC089554, assembly GCF_050280645.1. Lineage (NCBI taxonomy): Bacteria > Pseudomonadati > Pseudomonadota > Gammaproteobacteria > Pseudomonadales > Pseudomonadaceae > Pseudomonas > Pseudomonas sp. NPDC089554. Next base: position 7,321 of record NZ_JBNNVR010000110.1, on the reverse strand, counting down.
CTGGAACAACAGTGGCAGCGGCGACAGGCGAAACTCGACGCGCTCCAGGCCCACCATCTGCGGCTCCTTGTCCCACTCGGGGTTGCCCAGGGAGAGGTCCTCGGCAATGAAGCGCGGCCACGGCACCCAGGCGCGCCAGCCGCCCTGGTCCGGCTCACGTTGCCATTGCACGGCCAGGTTGCCGTTGATGGCGAAGGGGCGGTGCAGGGCTTCGGAGACCTTCTCGTTGAGCATCGGCTTGACGCGGTTCCAGTCGAAGGTGGCGATCACCACCACCAGTATCGCCAACAGGGCCGCGAGGCTGGCGAGGGTCCAGGCGAAGATTCTGGCGGGGCGCGTCATTGCGTGATTCTCCTGACTGCATGAGCTAAGGCACGACGGTGGCTTTCACTATCTCGGACTGATGAAAAACGCCGTGGTTTTATCGAAGTGGCCAATGATAGTGAAGATTTTTCCGGGCCGTATCCGCAGCTTTCCGCCGGTCGAACGCCTCGATGTTACTCCAGGCCACGGGTAGCACTTGGCCACATATATCCCTGTAACGCCTTATCTAGAGCCACCCCTGGGTTCCATCAATTCCGTCGATTGTCACCATTAGCTTTATGAACTTCTCTCTTAAGTTACTAAGCGTAGCATTGCCCTCGTACCCACTTTCTAGCGCCCCACGAGGAGCACCGAATCATGAAACGCCAACTGCTGCTGAGCCTGAGTTTGTCCATCCTTGCTGCCAACGCCTTCGCCCTGCCAGCCAAGGATCAACACCTGACCTCTGAAGCACGTTCCAGCGCCGAGATCTCCCAGCCGCTGAACCCGCTGGCCGAAGGTGGTTCGGATCGTCTGATCGAGCGCAACAACCGCGTCGCCGAAGGTGGTTCGGATCGTCTGATCGAACGTAACAACCGCGTTGCCGAAGGTGGCTCGGATCGTCTGATCGAACGTAACAACCGCGTTGCTGAAGGTGGTTCGGATCGCCTGATCGAGCGTAACAACCGCGTCGCCGAAGGTGGCTCGGATCGTCTGATCGAGCGTAACAACCGCGTTGCCGAAGGTGGTTCTGACCGCCTGATCGAGCGTAACAACCGTGTTGCCGAAGGTGGCTCGGATCGTCTGGTCGAACTCAGCCGTGTGAGCTAACCCTTATGGCTGAAAACGACAACTCGACATATCAAGCCTGTTCCCCTCCAAAGCCCGGTCCATTGACCGGGCTTCGTTTTTTCTAGAGTGCCTAGCCGGTACAGCCGCAGCACCCTGCCCCCCTACAAGCCCCGCGCCGAACAAAATATAAAGCCCTGAAACACCCTATCTAGAGCCATCCAAAGCTCCATCAATAGCGTCGATGGTCACCATTAGCCTTATGAACTTCTCTCTTAAGTTACTAAGAGTAGCATTGCCCTCGTACCCACTTTCCAGCGTCCCACGAGGAGCACCGAATCATGAAACGCCAACTACTGCTGAGCCTGAGTCTGTCCATCCTGGCTGCCAACGCCTTCGCCCTGCCAGCCAAGGATCAACACCTGACTTCCGAAGCTCGTTCCAGCGCCGCCGAGATTTCCCAGCCGCTGAACCCACTGGCCGAAGGTGGTGCAGAGCGTCTGCAAGAGCGCAACAACCGCGTTGCCGACAGCGGTGCTGAAGTACTGAATCAGCGTAATATCGCCGAGGGTGGCTCGGACCGCCTGATCGAGCGCAACAACCGCGTTGCCGACAGCGGTGCCGAAGTACTGAATCAGCGCAATGTCGCCGAAGGTGGCTCCGACCGCCTGATCGAGCGCAACAACCGCGTTGCCGACAGCGGTGCCGAAGTACTGAATCAGCGTAGTGTCGCCGAGGGTGGCTCGGACCGTCTGGTCGAACTCAGCCGTGTGAGCTAACCCTTATGGCTGAAAACGACAACTCGATATACCCCGCGTGTTCTCCTCCCTAGCCCGGTCCATTGACCGGGCTTCGTTTTTTTATCTAGAGTGCCCAGCCGTACAACCACAGAATCCTGCCCCATGCTGCCGCGCGCCGAACAGAAGCTCCAGACCCGCCAAGCCCTGCTGGACGCCGCCTGCCAGCTGATGGAGAGCGGCCGAGGCTTTGGTGGCATCAGCCTGCGCGAAGTGGCCAAGGCCGCGGGTATCGTGCCGACCGGCTTCTACCGGCACTTCACCGACATGGACGCCCTGGGCCTGGCCCTGGTCGCCGAAGTGGACACCACCTTCCGCCAGACCATTCGTCTGGTACGCCAGAATGAATTCGAGCTTGGCGGCATCACCGACGCCTCGGTGCGTATCTTCCTCGACGTCGTGGCCGCCCACCGTGCGCAGTTCCTGTTTCTCGCCCGCGAGCAATACGGCGGCTCCCAGGCCGTGCGCCAGGCCATCGCGCAGCTGCGTCAGGGCATCAGCACCGACCTTGCCACCGACCTGGCCCGCATGCCGCGCTGGCAGCACCTCGACAGCGCGGCCCTGGCCGTGATGGCCGACCTGGTGGTGAAAACGGTGTTCGCTACCCTGCCGGAGCTGATCGACCGCCCCGACCCGAACACCCCGCAGGCCCTCAGTCCCCAAGAGAAGATCACCCAGCAATTGCGCTTCATCTTCGTCGGCGCCCGCCACTGGCAAGGCCTGGGCCACCCCAACTGAGAGAGCGCCAGGGGCAGTTCTGCTACCATGGCGCACTGCCCGATCGTCACGAGCGCCTTCATGCCCAGCACCGCCCCTTCCGAACTCAATACCCGCCTGGCACGCCTGCGCCAGCACTTCGCCGAACGCATCGTGCCGCTGTGGCAGGGCCCAGGCTGGAACGCGGAGCTGGCCCTGCCCTTCGAGGCCCTCGACACCCAGCACCAGCCGCTGCCGCCCCAGCGCTACCGGGCCATGGCCTGCGCACGCCAGCTGTACCTGTTCAGCAGCCGTATCGAGCAGCCGGGCGCCGCCGAGCGGGCTGCGGCGCTGTTTCGCTCGCTGCAACGGCATTTCCACGATGCCGAGCATGGCGGCTGGTTCTACAGCATCGATGCCGAGGGCAAGCCGCTGGACCGGCGCAAGGACCTCTACACCCACGCCTTCATCGTGTTCGCCTGCGCCCATTACTGGGGCAAAGTGCGTGAAGGCCTGGTGGAGTCGACGCTCAATGCGGCGCTTGAGATCGTCGCCGAACGCTTCGCCCGTGACGATGGGTTGTACGAGGCGAGCCTGGGCGAAGACTGGTCCGACTTGGCCAGCGGCCCACTACAAAACCCGCAAATGCACCTGGCAGAGGCCTTCCTGCAAACCCTCGCGGTGCGCGAGGATGCTGCGGTACAGCAAGCGCTGGTGCAGTTATGCACAGCCTTGCAGGCGCACTTCATCGAACCTGCCCACGGCCTGATGCTGGAAAAACCACGCGGTTCTGTGGATAACTGGTTCGAGCCGGGTCATCAATTCGAATGGTTCTACCTGCTGGAAACTTCGTCATTGCTCAACGGCAGCCCGCTGCATGCCTCGATTTCCCGGGCGTTCGCCTATGCCGAGCAGTGCGGCGTGAAAGATTCGGCAGTGCTGTCGATGCTCGCCGTGGACGGCCAGGTGCTCGACCCCACCCAGCGTATTTGGGCCCAGGCCGAATACCTGCGGGCGCTGGCGCTGCAACCAGGCAGTGAAACCCGCCTGCTGGCGCAGCTGACGGCAATGGAAGAACGCTTCCTGCACCCGGCGGGCTGGTACGAATGCCGCGACGGCCAAGGCTCGGTCAGCCGCCACGACATGCCCTCCACCACGCCGTACCACTTGGCGACCTGCCTGGAAGGCCTGCAGCGCCTGGAGTAAGGCCGGGGCCGCTTTGCGGCCCCAGAAGAGGTATACCCGCTATCAGCCCTTGACCGAACGGTCGATGGCGAACCCAGCCCAATCCTGGCTCACCGGCATCAGCTCGAGGTTGTTGATGTTGATGTGTGCCGGCTGGTTGAGCACCCAGAAGATGGTGTCGGCGATGTCCTGCGGCTGGATCGGCTCAGCGCCAGCATAGGTGGCGTCGTAGCGCGCCTGGTCGCCACCGAAGCGCACCAGCGAGAACTCGCTTTCGCACAGCCCCGGCTCGATATTGGTCACGCGCACGCCGGTGCCGCGCAGGTCGCAGCGCAGGCTCAGGGAGAACTGCCCGACGAAGGCCTTGGTGCCGCCATATACGTGGCTGCCGGGGTACGGATAGTTACCCGCCACGGAACCGACGTTGAGGATGCTCGCGCCACGGCCATGAGCGATCATCCGAGGCAGCAGCAGGCGGGTGGTGTACATCAGGCCCTTGATGTTGGTGTCGACCATGGTTTCCCAGTCGTCCAGGTCGCACTGTGGCGCCGGGTCCGCGCCCAGGGCCAAACCTGCGTTGTTGACCAGGCCCTGGAGTTTGTCGAAGGTCGGTGGCAGGCCGGCGATGGCGGCCTCCATGGCTTTGCGGTCACGCACATCGACCACCAGCCCCAGCACTTCGGTCTTGGCCGACAGTTCGGCGCACAGGGCGTCCAGGCGCTCCTTGCGACGGCCGGTGAGCACCAGCTTCCAACCGGCCTCGGCAAAGCGGCGGGCGGTGGCCTCGCCGAAACCGGAAGTCGCGCCAGTGATGAATACGGTGGACGTCATGCTGTTCTCCTTCGCTGTTCAGGCTGGGTCGCCAAGCCATGCAGCATGCCCGCCGGGCACGCTGGCAGCAAGCCGTTTCCACCCTTGTTCAAAAAACGATCAACTGCACCAAAGCCTTGTGCCAAGGGGGCTGCCGACAGGTATGCGCATGTTATCCACAAGCCTTTCCCCACGGATTGGGGGCAATTCGTCAGATGCATGGAACCCTTTGTCCGTAGCGGAATCGCGGCCGTAGTGGCGCAACGCTTTCAACGGTGCCTGTTGCAGCGGTCTGTCCAAGGCTTTTACACAGAGTTATCCACAGGATTTCAGCGTTAGCGAAAGCCCTGTCGAGAGGCGAGAAAGAGGCTTTTTTCGAAGCGCCGAGGGATACTGATCAAAAAACGAACAAAATCCTACAGGTCACGAATATAAAGGCTTACAGCGGAGTGCCACCATGTTTTCCACAGGCGGCTCCACATCATCCGTGGACAAATATGAGCCTGTGGAAACAAGGGCTTGCGAAGGGAATATCGAGTGTTTAAAGCGACATATGCGACAAGTTGTCCACATCGTACATCGGGGCTGCTGTGCAGCCCATTCGCGGGCAAGCCCGCTCCTACAGGAGTATAGAGACCCTGTAGGAGCGGGCTTGCCCGCGAATGGGCCGCACAGCGGCCCTCAGTGCCCGCCCAGGTAGGCGTTGCGCACTTCCTCGTTGACCAACAGCTCCTGCCCAGTGCCACTCATGCGGATCTGCCCGTTGACCATCACATAGGCCCGGTCCGACAGCTTCAGCGCGTGGTTGGCGTTCTGTTCCACGAGGAAGATGGTCATCCCGGTCTGCGCCAACTCGCGCAAGGTCGAGAAGATCTGCTTGACCACGATCGGCGCCAGCCCCAGCGACGGCTCGTCGAGCAGCAGCAGCTTGGGCCGGCTCATCAGCGCACGAGCGATGGCCAGCATCTGCTGCTCACCGCCCGACATGGTCATGGCCCGCTGGTTGCGTCGCTCCTTGAGCCGTGGGAACAGCTCGTACATGCGCTGCATGTCCTCGTCGGCATGCTTGTCGCCAATCGGAATGGTCCCCATCATCAGGTTTTCCTCGACGGTCATGTCGGGGAACACCCGGCGCCCTTCCGGAGACTGGGCAATGCCGTTGGAGGCGATGTAGTGCGACGACTTGCGGGTGATGTCGGTGCCGCGGTAGATGATCTGCCCGCTGGCCGCGCGCGGCTGGCCGAAGATCGACATCAGCAAGGTCGACTTGCCCGCGCCGTTGGCGCCGATCAGGCTGACCGTCTCGCCTTCGTCGATATGCATCGAGACCTTTTTCAGCGCCTGGATCGGCCCGTAGAACACATCCAGGTCCTTGAGCTCGAGAATGGGTGCACTCATACCAGTTCCTCTTCGTCTGCACCCAGGTAGGCGGCGATCACGGTCGGGTTGTTGCGGATATCCTGCGGCGCGCCTTCGGCGATCACCGTGCCATGGTCGAGCACCACGATGTGGTCGGAAATGCTCATGACCATGCCCATGTCGTGCTCGATCAGCACCACGGTAATGTCGTGCTCGTCACGCAGCACGCGAATCATGCGGCTCAACGCCTCGGTTTCCTGCGGGTTGAGGCCCGCCGCCGGTTCGTCCAGGCAGATGATCTTCGGCCGCGTGCACATGGCCCGGGCGATTTCCAGGCGGCGTTGCTGGCCGTAGGACAGCTCGCCGGCCAGGCGGTTGGCGCAGTCGACCAGGTCGACCACCTCCAGCCAGTAGAAAGCGTGGTCCAGCGCATCGCTTTCGGCCTGGCGATAACCCTTGGTGTTGAGCACCCCGGCCAGCAGGCTGCGGTTGACCCACATGTGCTGGGCCACCAAAAGGTTCTCCACCACCGACATTTCCTTGAACAGGCGAATGTTCTGGAAGGTGCGCGCCAGGCCTGCGCGGTTCACCAGGTGAGTGCCGCCGAACATCTTGTAGTACATGCGGTTGGCGAAACGCGCCGGGGACACGAAGTCCGCCGCCTGGAAGCGCTCGCCCAGCAGTTGGATGACATTGGTGTGGCTGCCGCGCACGTTCAGCTCGATACGCCCGCCAGTGGCCTTGTAAAAGCCGGTCAGGCAGTTGAACACCGTGGTCTTGCCGGCGCCGTTCGGGCCGATCAGGGCGAAGATCTGGTTGCGCTTGACCTGCAAGCTGACGTCGCTGAGCGCCTTGATGCCGCCGAACTGCATCATCAGGTTGTCGACCGACAGAATGATTTCGTCGCTCATGGCGCCACTCCTTTACGCGGGACCACACCGGTACGGCTGATGCGAATCAGCCCTCGCGGTCGCCAGATCATCATCAGCACCATCAGCACGCCGAACAACAGCACGCGGTATTCCGAGAAGCTACGCAGCAGCTCAGGTGCCACCGTCAGCACGAACGCCGCGATCACCACGCCCACGGTCGAGCCCATGCCGCCCAGCACCACGATGGCGAGGATCAGCGCAGACTCGAAGAAGGTGAACGACGACGGGTTGACGAAGCCTTGGTAGGTGGCGAAGAACACCCCGGCAAGGCCTGCGGTGGAAGCGCCGAGGGTGAAGGCCGAGAGCTTGACCAACACGTGGTTCAGGCCCATCGAGCGGCAGGCGATCTCGTCTTCACGCACCGGCCATGGCTTGGCGAAGAAGCGCTTGTACACCTCGTTGAATGCGGCGCGGTCGGCCATGTCGGTGAGGTAGATGGTCAGGTGCAGC
>NZ_JBNNVR010000109.1:0-16146 GCF_050280645.1 Pseudomonas sp. NPDC089554 | reverse complement strand
TGGTTGCCTTCTTTCAAGCGCGCGGGATCGGGCACTTAGCAACGCACCACATCGCGGCACACGCCCCCCCCCACTGTTTGTTGCGCGTTCTTGAGAGCAGAGGTGAACCTGTGGGAGCGGGCTTGTCCCGCGATGAGGCCTCTGCCAAACCCTCAAGTCCTTGAGAAATGATGGTTTTTTTCCAACCAAAGGTTGTAACTTCGCCCCGTCGCTGTACAATGGCGCGGCTCGTCACCTGACGAGCTGCGTTATGGTGGCCCCATCGGTCCCCCCGCATTGATTACCCGTTGACCTGGTCAGGCCCGGAAGGGAGCAGCCAAGGCGGGGACATCGAGTGCCGGGGTGTGGCTGGTGGGGCCGCCTCCATTCTATAAATCCTTGATTTTACAAGGATTCTTCGCAAGAAAATCCAGAAGTGGACCAGCGTTTAGGCACACCTTAGTGGTACGCCGTGCTGGGCATTCTAGCTTCGTAAACAAGCCTCTCCAATCCCCCTTTCTGGTTACGCCAATCTCGGCTCTGTTCCGTCATCCGCTCATGTGGCGTTTTTCCCCTTCGGTTGCAGTGATTTGTAATTGCCAGTACGGCAGCACTGCCACTACGATGTGGCATCTGAGCGAGGAGCGAGAGATGGAATTCGTAGAGCGACTGAACGCGTTAGCCTGATGAATGCCAGCCGTATTACGAAAGCTCAGGTGTGGGTTATGTTCGTACTCCAGCACTTCATCATGCTGGGTCAGAGCTTCGCTCAGCAGTTCAAGTGTCCAAGCATAGTTCTGGATGGCGGTGAGGCGTTCGAGATCAGTCATGGGTCACCTGCCTTCGTGCAGAGGTAAACCTGGACTGGGTTCGGATCAGAAAGAAGAATGTGCTGAGCCCCCCAACGAATAAAGGGCGGCGAACGAATACGCGGTTCCTGCTCAGAATGCGGATAAGCATGCATGAGACTCCAAGTTTTGAGTTTGGAGCTACCACGATCCTTCCTACGGGATTGGGTGGCAGCTGTGTATGGGGTAGGAATACCGGGAAACTTGGAACCCGGCCAGGCCGAAGCCTGCCCACACACAGCCGCCATGACACATCGCAGCGGGCGCAAAAAAAGCGCCAGCCGAAGTGTTTGGGGCGCCTAGTGCATGCGCCAAGTTTACCAGCAGGTTCCTACACCTGGCCGCAGATTTTGCTGCGGCCCGGGAAATCTATCCGCTGGCTGGATCGTTTCGCAATAGATGCGGTAGGCGGAAATGTCCCAAAAACATGTAGGAAGAAATTGGGGGCGACCCGCCTCCCGGATACGGAATTTGACCACCTTTATCCCCGCCGCCGGTGATTGACCTGCGCATTTATCGGCGCAGCGGCTTATCATGCAGCCTATCCGCCCACCCCTTCAGGCCAGGAGACCGCCACCGTGGAACCGGTTGACGAGCAAACCCGACAACGTATCCGCGAATGGCAGCTGCGCCGCTTGGAAATCAAGGACCAGATGGCCTCCCAGCCCGAGCGCGTATTGGAACTTTCCAAAGTGCTCGACGAGATGGAAGAGGAGCACGAACGCATCCTCGAGGAAGCCACCCCGGCTCCTGCTGAATCCGAAGCCCCGGCCGACGGCCTGGATTTCCGCCTGAGCCTCTCGGCCCGCAACGCCCAGGACCTGCGCAAGCTCCTGGAAATGGCCCTGCACGAACTCGATGGCGCATTGGCCGCCGACGCCCAGGCGCAAGGGCAGGGCAAGCGGGTCTACCCAGGCGGTATGTCCGGCAGCCTGGGTGCCTACGCCTATGAACTCGAATCCAACGATCCGCAGCCTTGATGTGCCATGCAGCCTGAACACTACGACTTTGCCAGCCCTGTTTACCTCCCGGTAACCGCTGAAACCTGCCAGGCACTGCTCGACGACGTTGCCCTGCTCGGTACCCTGGACAACGCGCAACTGGCTGCCGTGCTGGTGATCCAGAACCTCGCCCAGGCCCGCGAGCAGGTGCTCGACCCCAGTGCGGCCGAGAAGGTGCTGGCCAAGCTGCTGGCCTGGGCGGCGACCGGCAGTCTAAGCGACGAGGCGCGGCGCCTGTTCGATGCCCGCAAGCTGTACTTCGGCCTCGAGGTCATCAAGGGCTCGCGCCTGCAACTGCTCAGCGCCGAGGCGCTGGCCAAGGCCGACTACCTGCTGCCCGACGGCACCTGGGACATGCAATACCGGGTGCGCCGCCACCACGCCGACAACCCGTTCACCCAGCAGACGCAAACCCGCTTCGACAAGGAGCGCTGGCTGACCCGCGAGCAGGACAAACTGCTGCGCGTGCTGCGCGCCAACCCTGACGAAGACCTGCACGTGCAGGGCTATGCGGGCATCGGCAAGAGCTACTTGCTGGGCGCGTTGATGGACAGCTTGCCCAAGGGCCGCGTGCTGCCCCTGGCGCGTACCCCGGCCAAGCTCGAAACCCTGCGCAAGCGCATGGGCGGTGATGCGGGCAAGGTGGGCAAGACTTTCGGCGCCTTGGCCCAGGAACTGCTCGCCGGGCCAGGTCGCCAGCCACATAGGCCCTCACCGCGTTTGCCGGGCAAGCGTGCAGTGGCCGAGGAACTGGGCATTCTGGGGTTCCGCCAGTATGGCGCTGAGAAGACCCTGGATATCTGCCTGGAGCTGCTGGCCAGCTACTGCGAGTCGCGCGACTACAGCCTGTCGGACCGCCACCTGCCGCATTTCGAGCAGCCCCTGGCGCGCCTCGATGCCCAGGTGCTGCTCGAATACGCCAGCCGCCTGTGGACCTGGTTGCAGGCCAACCCCGGCTGGCAGCGGCACACCGGTTTCCCGGCGTTGCTGCTGCTCAAGCGCGCAGCCCTGGCCGGTTGCAGCGTGCCGGCGCATATCAGCCATGTGATCGTCGACGAAAGCCAGGACATGCCGGGGCCGCTGTTGCAGATCATCGAGCGTGGCCGCCAGGTGCTGGTGACCCTCGGCGACGAGTACCAGCGCGCCAAAGGCCCGGTACCGCGTCGCCAGCGTACCGTGCGCCAGCGTGACATCGCCTTGTCGGTGCGTTGCGGGCCGCAGGTGGAGCGGCTGATCAACCCGCTGATCGGCGTGCACTCGCAAAACTCCAAGCTGGCCTTCGAAGGCGTTGGTAGCGTGGATGTCGGCATCGAGTTCTACCCCCAGGACTTCCTGCCGCCGCCCGGCTGTGTGGTGCTCGCCGCGTCGCCCTGGGATGCGATGAAGTGGGCCTTGCAATTGGCTGGCAGCGGCTGTGGCTTCGGCTTTGCCGACATGCAGCGCTTCATGGCCACCGTGGTGCAGTTGTACCGCGCCGACTTTTATGGGGTGGGCGAGGCCGGGCAGGAGGCGCACCCGTACTTCGCCCATACCGTCGACTGGCGGCAAGTCCAGGAGGCCAACCGCTTCGACGAGGCGTTCCAGTGGGTCGAGGCGAAGTTGCAGGATGGCTTCAAGGTCGCCGACCTCAACGGCATCACTGCGCGTCTCTCCAGCCAGCCAGGTAGCTTGCTGGTGATGCGCGCCGAGGAGGCGGGCGGCATGGAGTTCGACCAAGTGCTGCTCACCCCTGAGCTGATGAGCCTGGGCAAGTTCAAGGACGCCTACGCGTTCGACAGCCGTGTCTGTGCGGTGTACATCGCCCTGTCACGGGCGCGGCAGCGGTTGTACCTGCCGTACGAGGTGGAGGAGTGGGTGGCCTTCCACAAGGGCCAGAAGTTCCGCGAGTCTCACGGCTATTGATCGGACGTTGGCGCCCGATGATGTGACGGCGCTGGCCAGTGTTTGTGGGTTTGCCTGACAGGGTAAACATGCATGTTTGCATCGGCGGGCTATTTACGGAGCTGTCTCACATTTTGCCCGGAGCCATCTGGCATCTCTCTTGGGGCCGCGCGATTACTGTGCTGTCTTTCAGTCGGCCTGGAGAGGCGCAAATGAACATGTGTCGGCGAGACTTGTTTGCCGGTGTGCTGGTGACAGTCCTCTGGGGTTGTAACTTTTCCGTGATCGAACTGGGCCTCAAGACCCTGGATCCTTATCTTTTGACACTCCTGCGTTTCGCATTCTGCGCCGTGCCTCTGGTGTTCTTCATCAGGCGCCCGGTCGGTGTCTCCCTTCCCGTGTTGGCAGGGTATGGCGCGATGTTGAGCAGGTCTGTGGTGGATGGTCAATTTCGCCATGTATAACGGCCTGTCACCGGGCATGTCGTCGGTGTTCCTGCAGTTCAGCGCTTTTTTCACTATCGGCTGGAGCGCTCTGTTTCTGGGCGAACGAATCAATACCGTGCATGCGGGAGGGATGGCGATTGCCGTTTCAGGGTTGTTGCTGATGCTACTTGGCAGTGAGCCTTCCACCTCGTTTGGCATCTTCCTCGTACTGCTTGCAGCGATGGCCTGGTCGTTATGCAACCTGCTGGTCAAGGTCAAGCGACCTGAGCAGATGATGGCATTCATCATCTGGTCGAGCCTGTTCTCGGTGCCGGTGATTCTGTTGCTGACGGTGGTGACGCAAGGCGCGGCGCCTTTTGTCAGTCTTGCGCAAGGTCTGGCCTGGGAGGCGCTGTTCTCCATCGCGTTCCAAAGCTATGTCACCACGTTGTTGGGGTATTTGGTCTGGAACAACCTCATGAAAAAGTACCCAGCAACCCATGTCGCACCACTTTCGTTGTTGGTGCCTGTTTCTGGGCTACTGGCCTCCTACCTGTTCTACGAAGAGGTACTGAGCGTTGCCCAAGGGCTGGCCATCGGCCTGGTATTGATCGGTATCGCGGTTTTCCTGAATGCACAGTCGCTGTCGGCGATCGTGGCCTCTAGGCGAGCCTCACGTTCGCAGGCCTCTCAAGGCAATTGAGCTAGGACTTTTCCAATATGCAAAGGAGATTGCAATGTTTGACGTGAACAAGCACAGATACGAGTACTTCTACGACATGGCCACTGTGATCGAAGGCGTTCTTCCCGAAGCGCTTTGCGACGAACTGGCCAGCCGTGCCCAGGTGATTATCGATGAGCAAGGCGTGGATCTGGTGCGCCACTCTGGCCTTGGTACGGATGCGGTGTCGGATTTGGGAGGTGACTATCACCATCATATTTTCAAAGGCGATGATGTCCGGCGCTGCCTGCCCGAGCTCTACGCGGTCTACCACGCATTAGTTCCCCTGGTCAGCCTTGTGACCCATGCCGACACGGTAGTTTCGCCTTATCCGCTTTCTGATGTGAACATCAAGGCCTATCCACCTGGCGGTGGTACCTTGGGTCTGCACTACGACACCAACGGAATTACCGTCCTGCTCTTCCTGACCACCAATCGTGAGGCTGCGTTGCGCATGCAGATCGAGCGTACTCACCCCAGCAAGAACGCGCCGTGGACTGAACACAGGAAAATATACGCACGTAAAGGCGCACTCTTGGTCATGCAAGGGCGCAAGGTTCTGCATGACAGTGAGCCGACGGTGAGCGAGCAGAAGCTTTCCGTTGTCTACAACTACTATGAGCGGCACGACACCTACCGACACGAGGATTTCGACAACTTCGTCTATTACGGCGCGAAGCCGAAATGGCTCAGCGAGACTGCCGCTCAGGAATAATCTCCGGGGAATCCTGCGCCATCGGGAGTGAAGCTTTCCGGTTTTGTGCATCGGTATACCGCTCAACGATCCGTTGCATCTCTCCTGACTGCTTGATTCGCAGCAGGGCTCTGAGCACGCCCTGGGTCGGCAGTTGGGGATCGTTGCGCACCATGCAACCCAGCGCTTGCTCCTCCAGTACGGTCAAGGCTTGCAGGCGCTGCGCCGGGGGCAGGGATCGGTTGTACCACTGCAATGACAGCTGGTTGCTCACCGCATAGCGAAAGCGCCCGGCCTGGAGCTTCTGCAGGGCCAGCAACTGGTTGCGGCTGTCCTCGCGTTGCAGTTGGCCTTGGCTGAACAGTGACTCCAGGGTGGGGTAGGTGTAGCCGAGCACGGTCCCGATGGCCTGGGGCGGCAGTGCTTCCGGGCGGACGGGGTGACTGTCGCCGGGACGGCCGACCAGCAGGTCGCGCTGCTCGATGATGGGTAAGCTCCAGAGGTAATCGCCAGGTCTGTTGCCCAGCCATTGCATCGAGACATAGCAACGCACGTCGATTTCGCCTGCCTGCATCGCTTGCTCCAGGCGCAGGCGGGCCATTACGTGGTACTGAGGGCGAACGTCGGCTTCCCGGGCGATGGCCTGCATCAACTCGAAGAGGATGCCCTCCACCGGTTGCTGGTTCTCGGTGCGCATCAACGGCATGCTCCAGCTCTCGGCCACGGAAAAGCGCAGCACGGGCTGCTGCGCCAGGCTGTGGCTGGTCCATAACAACAAGATGGCGAGCAGTCGTCGCACAACGGTCCTCCTTGAAAGCGTCCAGCGCACCCGATGTTCAGCTTAGACAAGCGGCGCAGGGTGCAATTTCCCCCCCGCTCCGCTAGCATTAGCGATCTTCCGCTCGATCAGGCTGCGATGGTTTTTTGATGAGTTATCAGGTTCTTGCACGAAAATGGCGCCCGCGCTCGTTCCGCGAGATGGTCGGCCAGGCCCATGTGCTGAAGGCTTTGATCAACGCCCTGGACAACCAGCGCTTGCATCATGCGTACCTGTTTACCGGCACCCGTGGGGTCGGCAAGACTACCATCGCGCGAATCATAGCCAAATGCCTTAACTGTGAAACAGGTATCACCTCGACACCTTGCGGCACCTGCTCGGTGTGCCGGGAGATCGACGAGGGGCGTTTCGTCGACCTGATCGAGATCGACGCCGCCAGCCGCACCAAGGTCGAGGATACCCGCGAACTGCTCGACAACGTGCAGTACGCCCCCAGCCGCGGGCGCTTCAAGGTCTACCTGATCGACGAAGTGCACATGCTCTCCACCCACTCGTTCAACGCCTTGCTCAAGACGCTGGAAGAGCCGCCGCCCTACGTCAAGTTCATCCTCGCCACTACCGACCCGCAGAAACTGCCGGCCACCATTCTGTCGCGCTGCTTGCAGTTCTCGCTGAAGAACATGAGCCCGGAGCGGGTGGTCGAGCACCTGAGCCACGTGCTCGGCGCCGAGAACGTGCCGTTCGAGGAAGACGCACTGTGGCTGCTGGGCCGCGCCGCCGATGGTTCGATGCGCGATGCCATGAGCCTGACCGACCAGGCCATCGCTTTCGGCGAGGGCAAGGTGCTGGCTGCCGATGTGCGGGCGATGCTTGGCACCCTCGATCACGGCCAGGTCTATGGCGTGTTACAGGCGTTGCTCGAAGGTGACGCGCGGGCGCTGCTGGAGGCGGTGCGCGACCTGGCCGAGCAGGGGCCGGACTGGAACGGCGTGCTGTCCGAGATGCTCAACGTGCTGCACCGCGTGGCTATCGCCCAGGCCCTGCCGGAAGCCGTGGACAACGGCCATGGCGACCGCGAGCGGGTGCTGGCCCTGGCCTCGGCGCTGCCTGCCGAGGATGTGCAGTTCTACTACCAGATGGGCTTGATTGGCCGACGCGACCTGCCGCTGGCACCGGACCCGCGCGGTGGTTTCGAGATGGTCCTGTTGCGCATGCTGGCGTTCCGCCCGGCCGACAGCGACGATGCACCGAAACCGGTACTAAAGCCGGTGGGGATCAGCCAGGCCACAGCTGATCCTGCCAGGCCGGTGGCAGCGGCGGCGCCTGTGGCGCCAGCCGTTGCAGCCAAGCCCGTCGAGCCTGTGCCCGAGGTTGTCATTGAAGCACCTGTGCCCGCCTCGCCGCCGGAACCCGTGCCTGAACCCGAGCCTGTCGTCGTTGCCCCCGAGCCCGAGCCTGAGCCTCAGCCGGTGGTGGAAGAGGTCACCGACCTGCCTTGGGAAGAACCTACCGCGCCAGTCGTAGCACCACCTGTGGTACAAGCGGCCGCGCCTGCCCCGGCGCCACAAGCCCGCGACGACATGCCGGACTACGACGAGCCGCCGTTCGACCCCTCTGCCTACGGTTCTGTCGGCATGGAGCGCGACGACGATGGGCCGCCGGACGAAGACTACTACGCCCCGGAAGCCGACCCCGCAGGCTTCAGCTACCTGGACGAGTTGGCCGAGCACGTGCACGAGGCCGAGCCTGCGCCAGCCCCCGAACCCTTGCCTGCCGCCAAGCCCGCGACCGGCCTGGCACTGCAATGGCTGGAATTATTCCCACAGTTGCCTGTCTCCGGTATGACAGGCAACATCGCCGCAAACTGTACGTTGATTTCCGCCGACGGCGACGACTGGCTGCTGCACCTGGACCCAGGGCAGGGCGCGTTGTTCAACGCCACCCAGCAGCGCCGCCTGAACGATGCGCTCAACCAGCACCTGGGGCGTACCCTGCGGTTGACCATCGAATTGATTCGCCCCGAGCAGGAAACCCCGGCCCAGGGCGCCGCGCGCAAGCGTGCCGAGCTTCAGCGCGAGGCCGAGGTGTCGATCGAGCAGGACCCGTTGATCCAACAGATGGTCCGCCAGTTCGGCGCAACCGTGCGACACGATAGTATTGAACCGGTAGAGACCGCCCTGGCCGCGCCGGGGCAGTGAACGGATAACCATGCGCCCGGCCCTGCGCCGGCCGCATCATATGAGCCAAATCGAGGTATATCCCCATGATGAAAGGTGGCATGGCCGGCCTGATGAAGCAGGCCCAGCAGATGCAGGAAAAAATGGCCAAGATGCAGGAAGAGCTGGCCAATGCGGAAGTCACCGGCCAGTCCGGTGGTGGCCTGGTCAGCGTGGTGATGACCGGTCGTCATGACGTCAAGCGCGTCAGCATCGACCAAAGCCTGATGTCGACCGAAGAGGACGACAAGGAAGTGCTCGAAGACCTGATCGCCGCCGCCCTGAACGACGCGGTGCGCAAAGTCGAGCAGAGCAGCCAGGAGAAAATGGGCGGCATGACCGCTGGCATGCAGCTGCCACCGGGCTTCAAGATGCCGTTCTAATCGGCCACTCGCTGCAATTTGGGGAGCAACGGCCCATGGGGCGTTGCTCCCTTGTTCGTTTTGTTCCCTGAATTGGCAGGCCTGCACACAATGAGCTTCAGCCCCCTGATCCGCCAACTGATCGACGCCCTGCGCACCTTGCCGGGCGTTGGCCAGAAAACCGCCCAGCGCATGGCCCTGCAACTGCTCGAGCGCGACCGCAGTGGCGGCCTGCGCCTGGCCCAGGCCCTGAGCCAGGCCATGGAAGGGGTTGGCCACTGCCGCCAATGCCGCACCCTGACCGAGCAGGCGCTGTGCCCGCAATGCGCCGACCCGCGCCGCGACGACACCCAGCTGTGTGTGGTGGAAGGGCCGATGGATGTGTATGCGGTGGAGCAGACCGGCTACCGTGGCCGCTACTTCGTGCTCAAGGGGCACCTGTCGCCACTGGACGGGCTGGGCCCGGAGGCGATCGGCATTCCCCAACTGATGGCGCGAATCGAGGAGCAGGGCAGCTTCACTGAGGTGATTCTGGCCACCAATCCGACCGTGGAAGGCGAGGCGACAGCGCACTACATCGCGCAGTTGCTGGTGGAGAAGGGTCTGACGGCGTCACGTATTGCCCATGGCGTGCCGTTGGGGGGCGAGCTGGAGCTGGTGGATGGCGGAACCCTGGCCCACGCTTTCGCCGGGCGTCGGCCAATCTCTTTGTGACATCTGGGGCTGCGCAGCAGCCCCAGCATTCAACTCAATACTCGCTCAGGGAAAACTCGGTCAGGCAGAAGGTCGGCACCCCGGCCGCTTGCAGGCGGCACGAGCCCTCCAGCTCCGGCAGGTCGATGATCGCCGCCGCCTCGAACACCTTGGCGCCGGTGCGTCGCACCAGGTTGGCCGCTGCCAGCAGGGTGCCGCCGGTGGCGATCAGGTCATCGAAGATCAGCACCGAGTCGCCATCGCACAGGCTGTCGGCGTGCACCTCCAGGAATGCTTCGCCATATTCGGTCTGGTAGCCCTCCGACAGCACGTCGGCCGGCAGCTTGCCCTGCTTGCGGAACAGGATCAGCGGCTTGTTCAACTGGTGGGCGATGATCGAGCCGATCAGGAAGCCGCGTGCATCCATGGCGCCAATGTGGCTGAAATCGGCCTCGACATAACGCTCGATGAACTGGTCGGCGACATAGCGCAAGCCGCGCGGCGACTGGAACAGCGGGGTGATGTCACGGAAGATCACGCCAGGCTTGGGGAAGTCCACTACTGGGCGGATCAGGGCTTTGAGGTCGAAGGTGTCGCTGTGCATGAGGCGGGTATCCTGAAAAACCAAGCCCTCAGTATACCCGCTCGTTGCGCTCGCTTCAGGCTTCCATCGCGCCGCCAGCCAAGGCGCATAGCTGGATCGGGTCGAGAATGTGCACTTCCTTGCCTTCGGCCTTGAGCAGGCCGTTCTGCTGGAAGCGGGTGAACACCCGCGACACGGTTTCCACCGCCAGGCCCAGGTAATTGCCGATTTCGTTGCGCGACATGCTCAGGCGGAACTGGTTGGCCGAGTAGCCACGGGCGCGGAAGCGTGCAGAGAGGTTGACCAGGAAAGTGGCAATGCGCTCGTCGGCGGTTTTCTTCGACAACAGCAGCATCATCTGCTGGTCGTCGCGGATTTCACGGCTCATCACCCGCATCAGCTGGCGGCGCAGCTGTGGCAGCTGTACCGACAGCTCGTCCAGGCGCTCGAAGGGAATTTCGCACACCGAGGTGGTTTCCTGGGCCTGGGCCGACACCGGGTAGGTCTCGGTGTCCATGCCCGACAGCCCGACCAGCTCGCTGGGAAAGTGAAAGCCGGTGATCTGTTCTTCGCCGCCATCGCTCAGGCTGAAGGTTTTCAGCGCGCCGGAGCGTACTGCATAGACCGAGCCGAAATTGTCACCCTGGCGGAACAGGAACTCGCCCTTCTTCAGGGGGCGGCCGCGCTTGACGATTTCATCCAGTGCATCCATGTCTTCCAGGTTCAGCGACAGGGGCAGGCACAGGGGCGCCAAACTGCAATCCTTGCAGTGAGCCTGATTATGAGGGCGCAGTTTGACTGGCTCGGACATTTTTTCAATCCTTGTGGGAAACACACATAAGACGTAAGGGTAACCCACAACATAGGGGGTAGGCCAGTTCGCGCGTCGCGAGATGGCCGTTACAACTGTCCATAGTGTGCCCGGCAAGGCGCTCAATCCATGTGCTGCGGTGACCCGCCCGAATCAGATCACCCGGGAGAAACGCTGGCGGTTGTGCAGGTCGAGGTAGGCGTCGAACACCATGCACACCGAACGTACCAGCAGGCGTCCGGCCGGCAGTACTTCGATGCGTCGCTCGTCCAGGCGCAACAGCCCGTCACGTTGCATGGCCTGAAGTTGCGGCCATTGCGCCTTGAAATAGGCACGAAAATCGAGGTTGAAGTCCTGTTCGATGGTCTCGATGTCCAGTTCGAAATGGCAGATCAGTTGCTGGATCACCGCCCGGCGCACATGGTCGTCGGCGTTGCACAGCAAGCCGCGCTGGGTTGCCAGTTGGGCGCTGGCCAGCAGTTCCTGGTAGCGGTTCAGGTCGCTGCTGTTCTGGCAGTAAAGGTCACCCACCTGGCTGATCGCCGAAACCCCCAGGCCAATCAGGTCGCAGTGCCCGTGGGTGGTGTAGCCCTGGAAGTTGCGTTGCAGGGTGCCTTCTTCCTGGGCGATGGCCAGCTCATCGTCGGGCAGGGCGAAGTGGTCCATGCCGATGTAGCGGTAGCCGGCGGCGGTCAGTTGCTCGATGGTGTTGCGCAGCATCTCCAGCTTGGTGGCGGGGGCTGGCAGCTCGTTGGCGTCGATGCGCCGCTGGGGCATGAAGCGTTCGGGCAGGTGGGCATAGTTGAACATCGACAGACGGTCGGGTTGCAGGCGGATGACCTCCTCGACGGTGCGGGCGAAACCTTCCGGGGTCTGGCGTGGCAGGCCGTAGATCAGGTCCAGGTTGACCGAGCGAAATTGCAGGGTACGCGCGGCCTCCACCAGGGCGCGGGTCTGCTCCAGGCTTTGCAGGCGGTTGACCGCGCGCTGCACGACGGGGTCGAGGTCCTGCACGCCGAGGCTGACGCGGTTGAAGCCCAGTTCGCGCAGCAGGCCCATGGTCGACCAGTCGGCCTCGCGGGGGTCCAGTTCGATGCCGTAGTCGCCAGAATCATCGTCGAGCAGGGTGAAGTGCTGGCGCAGGCAAGCCATGAGTGCACGCAGTTCGACGTGGCTGAGGAAGGTGGGGGTGCCGCCGCCGAAATGCAGCTGCTCGACGCGCTGCTTGGGGTCGAGGTGGCAGGCGATCAGCTGGATCTCTTGCTCCAGGCGTTGCAGGTAGGGCTGGGCACGGCCGCGGTCCTTGGTGATGACTTTGTTGCAGGCGCAGTAGTAGCAGATGTTGGCGCAGAACGGCACGTGCAGGTACAGCGACAGCGGCCGGGTGGCGCGGCGGCTTTCGCGCAGGGCGTGCAGCAGGTCGAACGAGCCCACGTCGCTGTGCAGCTGCACGGCGGTCGGGTAGGAGGTGTAGCGCGGGCCGGCCAGATCGTAGCGACGGATCAGGTCGGTGTCCCAACGTAGGTCGTCGAGCATGGTGGTCCCCGGAAAAGGCGTCAGTGTCCGGAGTCTAGGGGCGGGCGGGCTGCGGCGTGTTGACCTGCATCAGGCTTCAAGCTTCAAGCCCCAAGCGGCAAGACGAAGCGAAACGGCTTCAACTTGAAGCTTGCAGCTTAAAGCTTGCAGCTCAGTGCCCCATGAGCCAATGCTGGTGCGGGCCGGGTAGCGTCCACAGGCCGAACAGCATCACCAGCACACCGCCCGCCACGCGCACGCTGCGCTTGCGCAGCACTGCGTTGACCCGCTCTGCCGCGAGCCCAGTGGCCAGCAGCACCGGCCAGGTGCCCACGCCGAACGCCAGCATCAGCGCCGCACTGTGGGCGGCATTGCCCTGGCTCGCGGCCCACAGCAGGGTGCTATAGACCAACCCGCACGGCAGCCAGCCCCACAAGGCGCCCAGCAACAAGGCGCGGGGCAGGCTGGAGACTGGCAACAGCCGCGCAGCGACCGGCTGGATATGTCGCCATAGCCCACGCCCCAAGGCCTCGATGCGGGTCAGGCCGCTCCACCAGCCCGCCAGGTACAAGCCCATGGCGATCAGCAGCAGCGCCGCGAGCACCCGCAAGGCCTGCGCCGCCGGACTGCTGGCCACGGCCCAGCCGGCCAGGCCCAGCAACAGGCCGGCGCTGGCGTAGCTGAGGATACGCCCCAGGTTGTAGGCCAGCAGCAGGCGCAGGCGCCGGGCGCGTTGCTCGGGGGGAATGGCCAGGGTCAGCGCGCCCATCAGGCCGCCGCACATGCCCAGGCAGTGGCCGCCGCCGAGCAGGCCGAGCACCAGTGCCGAGCCGAGCAGGGGAAGTAGGTCAGGCACGGTTGGATGGGTCCTTGGGGTCTTCGGCGGTGGGCTCGTCGTGTTTCACGGCGGCCTGGTGGCGTGGGTCCTGGTCGTCGAACAGGATGCTGTGGGCCGGGCCTTCAAGGTCATCGTACTGGCCGCTGTCCACGGCCCAGAAGAAGATGTACACCGCCACGCCGACCAGCAGCAGGGCGGCGGGAATCATCACGTAGAGGGCAGGCATGGCGGTGTCCTGTTCAGGCCGTGGCAGGTTGCAGGCGGCTGGCCGGGGGCGTGGCGCCTGGTAGCCGGGTCAGGCGCAGGGCATTGAGCACCACGATCAGCGAGCTGACCGACATGCCGACCGCCGCCCAGACCGGGGTGATCCAGCCCAGGGCGGCGAACGGCAGCATGAGGCCATTGTACAGCGTTGCCCACAGCAGGTTCTCGACGATGTTGCGCCGCGTGCGCCGAGCCAGCTCGAACGCTTGCACCAGGGCTTGCAGGCGGTTGGACAACAGCACGGCGTCGGCGCTGGTTTTCGCAAGGTCAGTGGCCGAACCCATGGCGATGCTGATGTCGGCCGCCGCCAGCACCGGCACATCGTTTACCCCATCGCCCAGCATCAGCACCTTGTGGCCTTCGGCCTGCAAGGCCTTGAGCCGGGCCAGCTTGTCGTCCGGGCGCAGGCCGCCCACGGCGTGGTCCATGCCCAGCTGTGCGGCCACTTCGCCGACCATCGGCGAGCTGTCGCCCGACAGCAGCAAGGTCTGCCAGCCGCGCGCCTTGCAGGCTGCCACCAGGTCGGCAGCATCGTCGCGCAGGCGGTCGTCCAGGCCGAACCACGCCAGCGGGCCATTGCGATCGCCCAGCAACAGCCACTGGCCGCGCGGTTCCGGTACGCGGGGTATCTCGGCGCCGCTGAGGGCGCAGACGAACGTGGCCTGGCCGATGCGCAACTGCTGCCCATCGAGCTGGCCCTCCAGGCCCAGGCCTGGCACGGTCTGTACATTATCGGCGGGGCTGGCGCTGCGGCCGAAGGCGCGGGCAATGGGGTGTTCGGAGCGGTTCTCCAGGGCGGCAGCGAGGGCCAGGCAGCGGTCGGCGCTGAGGGTGCCCAGCGGGCGAATGTTGCGCAGCGCCAGGCGGCCTTCGGTAAGTGTGCCGGTCTTGTCGAAGATCACCGTGTCGATCTGCTCCAGGCCTTCGAGCACATGGCCGCGGGTGACCAGCAGGCCAAGCTTGTGCAAGGTGCCGGTGGCGGCGGTGAGTGCAGTGGGGGTGGCCAGCGACAGGGCGCAGGGGCAGGTGGCGACCAGCATGGCCAGGACGATCCAGAACGCCCGCTCGGCATCCAGGTGCCACCACCACAGGCCAATGGCCGCCGCTGCCAGCAAGGTGAACAGCAGGAACCACTGCGAGGCGCGGTCGGCGATTTCCGCCAGCCGGGGTTTTTCCGACTGCGCTCGCTCCAGCAGGCGCACGATGGCGCTCAGGCGCGAGTCCTGGCCCAGCGCCTCGACCTCCACCACCAGGTTGCTCTCGACGTTGAGGGTGCCGCCGGTGACACGTTCGCCAGCGCGACGCGCCTGAGGCAGGTACTCGCCGGTGAGCAGCGATTCGTCGACATTGGAGCGGCCTTCGACGATGCGCCCGTCGGCCGGGATCACCGCGCCCGGCAGCACTTGCACCTGGTCACCGCATTGCAGTTCGCCGAGCAGGATGCGTTCGCTGGCGCCGTTCGCATCCAGGCGCAGGCACGAGGCCGGCAGCAGGTTGACCAGCTGCGCGGTGGCCGTGGCGGTGCGTTCGCGAGCGCGGCGTTCGAGGTAGCGGCCGGTGAGCAGGAACAGGGCGAACATGCCGACGGTGTCGAAGTACAGCTCGCCGCTGCCGGTAATGGCGGTCCAGATGCCCGCGCCGTAGGCCAGGCTGATGGCCAGTGACACCGAGAGGTCCATGGTCAGGTGGCGAGTGCGCAGGTCGCGGGCGGCACCCTTGAAGAACGGCGCGCAGCTGTAGAACACGATCGGCGTGGTGAGAAACAGCGCGACCCAGCGCAGGATGGTGTGCAGCTCGGCGGACAGGTCGATGTTGAATTCCGGCCAGGTGGCCATGGTCGCCATCATCGCCTGGAACCACAACAGGCCCGCCACGCCCAGGCGGCGCAGGGCGCTGCGGTTTTCCCGGGCCAGTTGCTCGGCGGCCTGGTCGGGCTGGTAGGGGTGGGCGGCGTAGCCGACCTGGCGCAGCTCGGCCAGCAGGCGCGACAGCGGCAGTTGCCGGTCGTCCCAGCTCAGCAGCAGGCGGTGGTTGGACAGGTTCAGGCGCGCCTCGGCAACGCCCGGCAGGTTGCGCAGGTGTTTTTCGATCAGCCAGCCGCAGGCGGCGCAGGTGATGCCTTCGACCAGCAGGGTGGCCTCGGCCAGCTCGCCCTGGTGGCGCACGAAGCCCTGTTGCACGTCGCTGCGGTCGAACAGGGCCAGTTCATCTTGCAGTTGGCGCGGCAGCACCTCGGGGTTGGCGCTGCTTTGGCTGCGGTGCTGGTAATAGTGGGCAAGGCCGCCGGCGACGATCGATTCGGCCACGGCCTGGCAGCCGGGGCAGCAGAACTGCCGGGGTTCGCCCAGGACCACGGCGCTGAAGCGGCTGCCGCTTGGGACGGGCAGGGCGCAGTGGTAGCAGGGGGTGGGTTGGGTCATGGGTGGAGCGCCTTGCGTTGAGCCGCCCTAGAAAACCTGTAGGAGCGGGCTTGCCCCGCGATTGCGCTAGTGCAGTCAATGGTGTCGCCTGAGCGTTCGCAATCGCGGGGCAAGCCC
>NZ_JBNNVR010000108.1:0-17078 GCF_050280645.1 Pseudomonas sp. NPDC089554 | reverse complement strand
GCATTGGCCGGGTTTTTTAGTGCCTGCAATCCAGGCGGTAAGGGCCGCGATGCGGCCCTCGGTGGATCAGACGGCTACGTGCAGGCGCACATCGACGTTGCCACGGGTAGCGTTGGAGTAAGGGCAGACCTGGTGCGCTTTCTCCACCAGGGCTTCAGCGTCGCCCTGGCTCAGGCCTGGCAGGCTGATGTGCAGGTCGATGTCCAGGCCGAAGCCGCCTGGGATCTGGCCGATACCGACTTTCGCGGTGATCGAGGCGTCGGCTGGCAGGGCTTTCTTTTCCTGGCCGGCGACGAACTTCAGGGCGCCGATGAAGCAGGCCGAGTAGCCAGCGGCGAACAGTTGCTCAGGGTTGGTACCTTCACCGCCAGCGCCGCCCAGTTCCTTGGGGGTGCTCAGCTTGACTTCGAGCTTGCCGTCGCTGGATTTGGACTTGCCATCGCGACCGCCGGTGGAGGTTGCTTCTGCGATGTACAGGGGAGTTACCTTTTGCATCTTGAGCCTCGCGTGTGTGCTGTGCGCCTTGGCGCTGGGTGGGTATGGGGCTTAACTTAGCGCGCAATTATTTGGCGTGCAAGTTATTTTTTTGAATCACGATCCAACAGGCATTGCACAGCGTAGTCGCTAAAGGTTTTTTTGCAGGCTGGCGCGTAGATCCAACAGCTCGGCTTGCAGTTTGCGTAGGCGTTCCAGGGTGCTACCGCTGGCGTTCACGATGCACTGTGGTACGCGCTGGGCCTGCAATTGCAGGTCGCGACCCTTGTCGGTCAGTTGCACCAACACCACGCGCTCGTCCTCGCGGCTGCGGATACGCTTGAGCAGGCCTTCGCTTTCCAGGCGCTTGAGCAGTGGGGTGAGCGAGCCGGGGTCGGTGATCAGGCGCTGGCTGATTTCGCCTACGGTCAGGCCGTCCTGTTCCCACAGCACGATCATGGCCAGGTACTGCGGGTAGGTCAGGCCCAGGGCCTGCAGTAGCGGTTTGTAGACCTTGGTCATCAGCAGCGACGTGGAGTGCAGGGCGAAGCAGACCTGGTTGTCCAGCAGCAGATCGTCGCAGGGGGTTGGTTTGTCGGCGTTCATGCTGGTCCTTGAATAACGTTTGGTTAAGAATCTAGCACGCTCATGGTTAGTGCGCTAATCATCCTTGCAGTTCGCTGCGCAGCGCCAGGTCCCAGGGTGGAACCGGGCTGAAGCGGCTCTTGAGGAATTCGAGCAGCAAGCGGCTGCGAGAGTTCGTTTCATGTTCCAGACGCAGTGCATAGATGCCCGTGGTTTCTGGCGCAGGCAGGCCGCTTTCACAGAACAGCGGCAACAACTCGCCGCGCAGCAGGTACTCACTGATCAGCCAGGTTGGCAGGTGCGCCACCCCCAGCCCGGCCAGGGCGCCGAACAGCAGTGCCTCGGCATTGTTGGCGGCCATGCGCATGCGCGCCGGGCGGTACAGGCGCAATTGCCCATCGACGCTGAAGCGCCAGGCGAACGGCGGGGCCAGGCCGTCCCAGTCCAGGCCGTCGTGCTCGGGCAACTCGCTGGGGGTGCGGGGTACGCCGCGGCTGGCCAGGTAGGCGGGGCTGGCACAGGCGATGCGCACCATCGAGGCCAGCGGCGTGGCCACCAGGCGAGTATCGGCCATGGGGCCGGCACGCAGCACCAGGTCGACTTCGCCCAGGTGGCTGCCGTGCATGTCGACGAAGCTGTCGATCAGCCGCAATTGCACATCCAGTCCGGGGTAGGCGACCAGGAAGTCGGCGATTGCCGGTGCCAGGTGGCGGCGGCCGAACGCCGCAGGTGCGTCGATGCGGATCAAGCCTTCCGGCGCGCTGCTCAACGACACTGCTTCGGCGCGGGCCAGGCGCAGCTCCTCGACAATACGCCGCGCCCGCTCGGCGAATGCTTTGCCTGCCGGCGTGACGCGCACCGCGTGGGTGCTACGCACGAACAGGCGGCTACCTACCGCGTTTTCCAGATTGTCGATGCGCCGCGCCACCGCCGAGGGCGTCAGGGGGTGGCGGCGGGCGGCGGCGGAGAAACTGCCAGCCTCCAGTACGTCGAGAAACAGGCTGAGTTGTTCGGTGAGAAGGTCTGGGCTCATGGCAATTCATCGGTTGCTTGTGCGAGTTACGCAAAGCCATTGTGCGCTGCTGTGCGTTTCCGTGCCAGGAAGCAATGGTTAGCATGCTTGGATAACTGGTGTAAGCGGATGAGACATTGATGATCGAGTGGTTGATGTACATCGCCTTGGGCGCTGCCTTGGGCACTGTGGGCGGGTTGTTCGGGATTGGCGGCGGGCTGATCGCCATCCCCGCATTGGGCGTGCTGTTCGGCCTCGACCAGCAACTGGCCCAAGGCACTGCCTTGGTGATGGTGGTGCCGAACGTGCTGCTGGCGCTGTGGCGTTACCACCAGCGTAACCGCATCGAACTGCGTCACGCTGTGCCGCTGTCGCTGTGCAGTTTCCTGTTCGCCTGGTTGGGGTCGATCTGGGCGGTGGGGTTGGATGCCCATTCCATGCGCGTGGGCTTCGTCGGCTTCCTGGTGGTGCTGGCGATATGGAACGTAGCGCGGATGTTCCTGCGCGTGGCACCGCCCAGCAGCGAACTGCGCTACCCCTGGCCTTGGCTGGGTGTGCTGGGTGCCTTCGCGGGCACCATGGGTGGCTTGTTCGGGGTGGGCGGGGCGGTGGTGGCGACGCCCATCCTCACCAGCGTGTTCGGTACCACCCAGGTGGTGGCCCAGGGCCTCTCTCTTGCGCTGGCGGCGCCCAGCACCGCGGTGACCCTGCTGACCTACGGTTTCCACCAGAGCGTCGACTGGCACGTAGGCATTCCGCTGGCCGTGGGCGGGCTGCTGAGCATCAGCTGGGGCGTGAAGCTGGCCCACGCACTGCCGGAGAAGGTGCTGCGCACGCTGTTCTGCGGGTTCCTGATCGTCTGTGCGGTGATGCTGGCCTGCGAGCTCTGAGGCTTTTACTGGAACCCCTCGGCCACATGGTCGGCCAGGCTGTCAGTGATCGGCGACTGGCTCTTGGGGTTGCGTAGCAGCATCACATTGGCCAATGGCAACTGCGGCAACCCGTGCTCTTCGCCGAGGATGTGCAGGTTGCCGCCGATCAGGCTCTGCAACTGCGCCGTCACCGCAAGCCCCGCGCCGACGATGGCGAAGATCGCCGCCAGGCTGGGGCTGGTGTAGGCAATGCGATAGTCGATCTCCCGCTGCTCCAGAGCGTTGCAGGCCCAGGAGCGGCAGAAGCAATCGGTGTTGAACATGGCCAGCGGCATCGGTCGCTGCTCCTGCGGGCAATAGCCCTGGGCCGCAGCCCACACCAGCCGTTCCTGGCGCAGCAGTTGGCCGACTTCCGAACCGGGCTCGCAGGTGATGATGGTCAGGTCCAGGTCCTGGCGTTGCATCAGCTGTTTCGAGGGTTCGCAATGCACCTCCACCTGGATCAGCGGGTAGCGCTGGGCGAAGCTCGAAAGAATGTTCGGCAGAAAGCGCATGGCGTAGTCGTCGGGTGTGCCGATGCGTACCACCCCGACCATGTGTGGCATGCGCAAGGTATTGAACACCTCGCCATGCAGCTTGAGGATGCGCCGGGCATAGCCCAGCAACACCTGGCCCTCGGCGGTCAGGCGCACCTGGCGACCGTCGCGTTCGAACAGCTGGCGCTGGAGGATGTCTTCCTCCAGGCGTTTCATCTGCATGCTGACGGCCGACTGGGTGCGATTGACCACTTCGCCGGCGCGGGTGAAACCACCTTGTTCGGCAATGGCAACGAAGGTGCGCAGCACATCCGCATCGAGGCTCTGGTATTGGGACATAGCATCAATCTCATAGATGCATAGCATTAGAAACATTCGTTGGCTTGATCTTAAGCCTGGCGCGAGACTGAAGCCATCTCTTACGGAGGGCTTCAAGATGAAAGGTCATGTCAGCTATCACTCGCACAGCTTTTCCCTCACCCACGCCATGAGCGCAGCAGCTCATCAGGTGTCGCGCTGGTATCAATTGGCGCGCCAGCGTCGGCAGTTGGCCAGCCTCAGCGACGAGGCATTGCACGACCTGGGCTTGAGCCGGGCCGACACCTTGCTGGAAGTGGAGCGCCCGTTCTGGGACGACCCGCTGCGCAAGTGAGGCCTTGATGACACTACACTGACCGCTCACCCACCCAGGAGCCGTGCAGTGTCTTCAAGCCTTTCCCTCAAGCAGGCCCGCCGCCTGGCCCTGTCCGCACAGGGCTTCGGCAAACCGGTCGATACGGCCCCCAGTGCCGTGGCTATAAAACGCATGCTGCAACGCCTGGGTGTGGTGCAGATCGATTCGGTCAACGCCCTGGTGCGTTCGCACTACCTGCCACTGTTCTCGCGCCTGGGCGACTACCCGCAGGCGGCGCTCGACCAGCTTGCCTGGGGCCGTGGCCGCCAGCGCCAACTGTTCGAATATTGGGGGCATGAGGCCTCGCTGCTGCCCTTGGCGCTGTACCCGCTCATGCGCTGGCGCATGGCCCAGGCGGCCCGGGGCGAGGGTATCTACCGGCAACTGGCGACCTTTGGCCGCGAGCGTCAGGATGTCATCGCCCGGGTGTTGGCGGCTGTGCGTGAGCAGGGGGCGTTGGGTGCGGGCAGCCTGTCCACCCGTGAGGAGCGCGCCGGCCCCTGGTGGGACTGGAGCGAGGAAAAACACGCGCTGGAATGGCTGTTCGCGGCAGGGCAGGTGACCGTGGCGGGGCGGCGTGGCTTCGAGCGCCTCTACGACCTGCCCGAGCGAGTACTGCCCAAGACCCTCCTCGAGCAACCCACGCCCAGCGATGCCGAGGCGCAACAGGGCCTGATGCTGCATGCCGCCACGGCCTTGGGCGTGGCGACCGAACAGGACCTGCGCGACTACTTCCGGCTAAGCCCCGCGCAAAGCAAGGCGGCGCTGGCCGAGCTGCTTGCCGATGGCCGCTTGCAGGCCTGTGCGGTGCAGGGCTGGAAGCAGCCGGCCTACTGCGTCGGCACGCCGCGTATTCCCCGGCGCATCGAAGCCAGCGCCTTGCTGTCGCCCTTCGATTCGTTGGTTTGGGCGCGTAGCCGCACCGAGCGCCTGTTCGGTTTTCGCTATCGCCTGGAAATCTACACCCCGGCGCCCAAGCGGGTGTATGGCTACTACGTGCTGCCGTTCCTGTATGGCGAGCGCATTGCCGCGCGGGTGGACCTGCGCGCCGAACGCGCCCGTGGCGAGTTGGCGGTGCATGCCGTGCACGAGGAACCCGAGGGGTTGGAGGAGGCGGGGTTCCACGCCCTGGCCCGGCACTTGGCGCGGTTGGCGCGTTGGCTGGGCCTGGAGCGGGTCAGGCTGGACTGCGCCCGCGACGAGGCAGCCCGCTTGCGTCAGGCGCTCAGCGACGCACCTGCTTGAGGGTTTCGGCAATCAGGAACGCCAGCTCCAGCGACTGGTCGGCATTCATGCGGGGGTCGCAGTGGGTGTGGTAGCGGTCTGACAGGCCATCTTCGGTGATCGGCCGGGCGCCGCCGATGCATTCGGTGACGTTCTGCCCGGTCATCTCGATATGGATGCCGCCGGCATAGCTGCCCTCGGCCTGGTGCACCTGGAAGAACTGTTTCACCTCGTCGAGGATCTGCGCGAAGTCGCGGGTCTTGTAGCCGCTGCTGGCCTTGATGGTGTTGCCGTGCATCGGGTCGGAGCTCCACAGCACCTTGCGCCCCTCGCGCTCGACGCTGCGGATCAGCCCCGGCAGGTGATCGCCGACCTTGCCGGCGCCCATGCGCACGATCAGGTTCAGGCGGCCCGGGTCGTTCTGCGGGTTGAGCACATCGATCAGGCGAATCAGTTCTTCGGTGTTCATGCTCGGGCCGACCTTGACCCCGATCGGGTTGTGCACCCCGCGCAGGAACTCCACGTGGGCGCCGTCGAGCTGGCGGGTGCGGTCGCCGATCCACAGCATGTGCGCCGAGCAGTCGTAGTAGTCGCCGGTCAGGCTGTCGCTGCGCACGAAGGCTTCTTCGTAGTTCAGCAGCAGCGCTTCGTGGGCGGTGAAGAAACTGGTTTCGCGCAGTTGTGGCGCGCTGTCCAGGCCGCAGGCACGCATGAAGGCGAGGGTTTCATCGATGCGGTTGGCCAACTGGTGGTACTTGTCGGCCAGGGCCGAGTTGGCGATGAAGTCCAGGTTCCACTTGTGCACCTGGTGCAAGTCGGCGAAACCGCCCTGGGCGAAGGCGCGCAGCAGGTTGAGGCTGGCGGTGGACTGGTGGTAGGCCTGCAACAGGCGCTCGGGGTCCGGCACGCGGCTGGCGGCGTCGAAACCGATGCCGTTGACGATGTCGCCGCGGTAGGCGGGCAGGGTGACCTGGCCGATGGTTTCGTCGCCCGCCGAGCGCGGCTTGGCGAACTGCCCGGCCATGCGACCCACCTTGACCACCGGGCAACCGGCGGCGAAGGTCATGACAATGGCCATTTGCAGCAGCACCTTGAAGGTGTCGCGGATCTTCGCCGCGCTGAACTCGGCGAAGCTCTCGGCGCAGTCGCCGCCTTGCAGCAGGAAGGCGCGGCCCTGGGTGACCTCGGCGAACTGGCGGCGCAGCTCGCGGGCTTCACCGGCGAACACCAGCGGCGGGTAGCTGGCCAGGGCCTGCTCGACCCGTTGCAGGTGCGCAGCGTCAGGGTAGGTCGGTTGCTGCTGGATCGGCAGGGTGCGCCAGCTGTCGGGGGTCCAGGGTTGGTTCATTGCAGGCTCGGTGTCGGACGTTGTCGTGCCTGCCATGGTATCAGGTGCCGCTGCGCTTGTTGCACCGCAGGCATTGGCGGACAATGCGCGTTTTTGCACGAGCGGGCAGGTGATGGCGACGGAGCGGGAAGAGCGGCTGCTGGCCCGGGTGGAAGATGCCTTTGGCGTCATCAGTGTGTACGAGGTCGAGGACTACCGCTTCCTTGAGTTCGGCGACGCCATCGAGCAGAGCTGCACCTTCACCGCCGACCCCAGCTGGCTGGAGTACGACTACACCCGGGCGATGCTGGTGGGCGCGCTGTGCCACGAACAGCCGGAAAGCGCGCTGTTCCTCGGCCTTGGTGCTGGCACCCTGACCCAGGCGTGCCTGAAGTTCCTGCCGCTGGAAGATGTCGAGGCCATCGAGCTGCGCCCGGATGTGCCGCGCCTGGCCATGGAATACCTGGGCCTGGACGATGACCCACGGCTCTACGTGCGGGTGGGCGATGCCCTGGAGCTGCTGCCCAGCGCCGAACAGGCCGACCTGATCTTCGTCGACCTCTATACCGACCACGGGCCAGGTGTCGGCCACCTGGCCTGGGGTTTCCTGGAAAACTGCCAGAAGCAGCTCAACCCGGGGGGCTGGCTGGTCATCAACCAATGGGCCAGCGACGATGGCAGGCCCTTGGGCGCGGCGCTGTTGCGCGGCCTGTATCACCGCCATTACTGGGAGCTGCCGGTGAAAGAGGGCAATGTGATCCTGCTGGTGCCGGCGGACCTGGAGCAGACGCTGGACCTCGATGGGCTGCGGGCGCGAGCTGGGGCGCTGGCGACGCGGCTGGGGTATTCGCTGGAGTACTTGATCCGGGAGGTTCGTCCAGCGACCTGAAGAAACGTTTCAGCCGCTTCCCGGATACTGGCCACGATCTGTGAAAAATTTCTCACGGATCAACACTATTTCGTATATAGTACGCGCCGGTCTTTTAGCGGACCGCAAAATCAGGTGGTGCAAACCCTCCGAGTCCAGCTTCGGCTGCACGTCCGCTAGGCGGACTTTCCCACGTTTTCTTTTTCAATCGTTTTCGCAAATCCCCGCCGCCAAAGCTGCCTGGGTGACCTTCGGGTCTTTCAAGGCATGTGCAGCTTTGGAGCATGGGTCTTTGCGGATGCACATAGAGGCAGACCCATGACCCAGGAAACCGGCGGATTCGCCGCTCTCGAACTCAATCCGAACATTGTTGCCGCCGTTCTGGCGACTGGCTACGAAGAGCCGTCGGCCATTCAGCAACAGTCGATCCCGATCATCCTCGCCGGTCACGACATGATCGGCCAGGCGCAGACTGGCACCGGCAAGACCGCTGCCTTCGCCCTGCCGATCCTCAACAAGATCGACGTGAGCAAGCGCGAACCGCAAGCCCTGATCCTGGCGCCAACCCGTGAGTTGGCGCTGCAAGTAGCTACCGCTTTCGAAACCTACGCCAAGCAGATGCCGGGCGTTAACGTGGTGGCCGTGTACGGCGGCGCGCCGATGGGCCCGCAACTGCGCGCCATCCGCAACGGCGCGCAGATCGTCGTCGCCACCCCAGGCCGCCTGTGCGACCACCTGCGCCGTGACGAGAAAGTGCTGTCCACCGTTCAGTACCTGGTACTGGACGAAGCCGACGAGATGCTCAAGCTCGGCTTCATGGACGACCTCGAAGTGATCTTCGATGCCATCCCGGCTTCGCGCCAGACCGTGCTGTTCTCCGCCACCCTGCCGTCTTCGATCCGCAGTATCGCCGAGCGTCACCTGCGCGAGCCGAAGCACGTCAAGATCCAGAGCAAGACCCAGACCGTTACCGCGATCGACCAGGCCCACCTGATGGTCCATGCCGACCAGAAGATCCCGGCCGTACTGCGTCTGCTGGAAGTGGAAGAGTTCGACGCGCTGATCGCCTTCGTGCGCACCAAGCAAGCCACCCTGGACCTGGCCGCCGCGCTGGAAGCCAAGGGCTACAAGGCTGCCGCGCTGAACGGCGACATCGCCCAGAACCAGCGTGAGCGCGTGATCGACTCGCTCAAGGATGGCCGCCTGGACATCGTCGTCGCCACCGACGTCGCTGCCCGTGGCCTGGACGTACCGCGCATCACCCACGTGTTCAACGTCGACATGCCGTACGACCCGGAGTCCTACGTACACCGTATCGGCCGTACTGGCCGTGCCGGTCGCGAAGGCCGTGCGCTGCTGCTGGTCACTCCGCGTGAGCGCCGCATGCTGCAAGTGATCGAGCGCGTGACCGGGCAGAAGGTTGCCGAAGCGCGCCTGCCTAACCCGCAAGCGGTGCTCGATGCACGCATCAAGAAGCTGACCAAGAGCCTGGCGCCGCTGGTGGCCGAGTCCGAGGCCAGCCATGGCGAGCTGTTCGACCGCCTGACCGCCGACCTGGGTTGCAGCGCGCGTGCACTGGCTTCGGCCCTGCTGCGCAAGGCCACCAATGGCCAGGCGCTGGACCTGGCAGCGGTAGAGCGTGAGCAGCCGCTGGTGCCGACCCACACCCCGCGTGAGCGCAGCACTGCTGACCGCGCCGAGCGTGGTGAGCGCAGCGATCGTGGCGACCGCGAGCGTCGCGCGCCGATGCCGCTGGGTGAAGGCCGCGTGCGTTGCCGTACCGCCCTGGGTGCCCGCGATGGTATCGCTGCCAAGAACCTGCTGGGGGCGATCCTCAACGAAGGTGGCCTGGCTCGTGATGCGATCGGTCGTATTCAGGTGCGCGACAGCTTCAGCCTGGTCGAGCTGCCGGAAGAAGGCCTGGAGCGTCTGCTCACCAAGCTCAAGGACACCCGCGTCGCCGGCAAGCAGCTGAAGCTGCGCCGCTACCGCGAGGATTGATCCTGGCGCGGCAATGAAAAATCCCCGGTCTAGGCCGGGGATTTTTTTTGCGTCTGTGGCAGGGCGCGCTCAATCGAACCGGTAGATGTCCATCCCCAGCGCGCCCAGGGTGAAGCCTTGGTGTACCAGGGAGAATCGTTCGCCCGCGCCCATTGCGAAGAACAGCGGCAGCAGGTGTTCGTCAGTGGGGTGGTTGCGCGCCGCGTGGGGTGCTTGTTGCCGATAATCCAGCAGTGCGGTGCGGTCATCGTCTTCCAGGCGCTGCGCCACCCAGTCGCGGAACGCCTTGGCCCAGGGTTCGATCACCTCTGGCCCGGCCTGCCAGCTCAACTCGCCCAGGTTGTGGGTGATGCTGCCCGAGCCGACCAGCAGGATGCCGTCTTCGCGCAGGGGCTTCAGCGCCTCGCCGACGCGCACTTGCAGCGCGGGGCCGAAATGGCTGGGCAGCGAAACCTGAAGCACCGGGATGTCGGCGTCCGGGTACATCAACGACAGCGGCACCCAGGTGCCATGGTCGAAGGGCCGCTGGTTGTCGCGGCTGGCCGGAAGGTCGGCGGCCGCCAGCAGGTCGATGACCCGCTGGGCCAGTTCCGGCTCGCCGGGGGCGGGGTACTGCACGGCATGCAAGGCTGCCGGGAAGCCGCGGAAGTCATGCCAGGTGGGCGGTTGTGCCGTGCTCATCACTTGCAGGGCGCGGCTTTCCCAGTGCGCCGACACTACCACGATGGCCTTGGGGCGCGGCAACCCGGCCGCCAGCGCTGCCAGGGCCGGGCCGCTGGCACCGGGTTGCAGGGCAAGCATGGGTGAGCCGTGGGAGATGAACAGGCTGGGCAGCATGGTGAGGTTCCGCAGGTTAAGATGCTGTCATCTTCGGGCAGCTATCCATCAGTATCCAGCGCAAGTTTTGCACGTTAACTATCGAAAAATCGGGAGCATTCATGGAGCCGGCGTTCTGGCACAAGCGGTGGGCGGACCACCAGATCGGTTTCCACCAGGTCAAGGTGAATCCGTATTTGCAAGCGCATTGGGCGGGCTTGGCGCTGGCCCCCGGCAGCCGCGTGCTGGTGCCGCTATGCGGCAAGAGCCTGGACCTCACCTGGCTGGCCGGGCAGGGCCACCGGGTGCTGGGCGTCGAGCTGTCGCGGCGGGCAGTGGAGGATTTCTTCACTGAGCACGAGCTGACGCCGCAGGTGACACAGCAGGGCGCGTTCGAGGTGTGGCGCAGTGGTGAGGTGGAGCTGTGGTGCGGCGACTTCTTCGCCTTGCAAGCGCAGGACCTGGCCGATTGCAGCGGGCTCTATGACCGAGCGGCACTGATTGCATTGCCGCCGTCGATGCGTGAGCGTTACATGGCGCTGCTATCGGCGGTGTTGCCCGCGACCTGCAAGGGCTTGCTGGTGACCTTGGAGTACGACCAGGCGCTGAGCGACGGCCCGCCGTTCTCGGTGCTGGACGATGAGGTGCGGCGCGGTTTCGAGGGCTGGCAGCTGGATGAATTGGAGGCGCCGCAGGTTATCGAGAAGAGCCCGAAGTTCCAGATGGCCGGGGTGTCGAGCCTGGTGGAGCGGGTATATCGGCTGGCCCGCTGAGGGTGGGGCATGAAAAAAGGCGACCCAGGGGTCGCCTTTTTTCGTTGCAGCGGGCAATCAACCGCGGCGGCGCAGCGCCTCGATACGATCCTCCAGCGGCGGGTGGCTCATCAGCAGGCCGGCCAGGCCCTGCTTCAGGCCGCCATTGATGCCGAAGGCCTTCATGGTGTCGGGCATGTGCACCGGCATGCCTTGTTCCACGCGCAGGCGCTGCAGCGCGCTGATCATCGCGGCGGTGCCGGCGAGCTGGGCGCCGGCCTCGTCGGCGCGGTATTCGCGGCGACGCGAGAACCACATGACGATGATGCTGGCCAGGATGCCCAGGATGATCTCGGCGACGATGGTCGCGACGTAGTAGGCGATGCCTTGGCCTTCTTCGTTCTTGAAGATCACCTTGTCGACGAAGTTGCCGATGATGCGTGCGAAGAACATCACGAAGGTGTTCACCACGCCTTGCACCAGTGCCAGGGTGACCATGTCGCCGTTGGCCACGTGGCCGATCTCGTGGGCCAGTACCGCGCGCACCTCATCGGGCGAGAAGCGCTCCAGCAGGCCTTGCGACACCGCTACCAGTGCGTCGTTGCGGTTCCAGCCGGTGGCGAAGGCGTTGGCCTCGTAGGCCGGGAAGATACCCACCTCGGGCATCTTGATACCGGCCTCGCGGGACAGCTCCTCGACCGTTTGCAGCAGCCACTGTTCGTGGCGAGTGCGCGGCTGGGTGATGATCTGGGTGCCGGTGCTCATCTTCGCCATCCACTTGGAGATGAACAGCGAGACCAGCGAGCCTGCGAAGCCGAACACGGCGCAGAATACCAGCAGGCTGCTCAGGTTCAGGTCGACGCCGTTGGCGGCCATGAACCCGTCGAAGCCGAACAGGCTGAGGGTAATGCTTGCAACCAGCACCACCGCAAGGTTGGTGGCCACAAACAACAGAATGCGCATCATGGTTGTTACGTTCTCCTGACGGACGAAAATCTAGCGTTCTGCGGGGGTATATAAGGGGGCGGGCACAACGATTCAACCGGTCGACTATTTCAAACTGTGTACCGGGGAGTATGGCAGAGGGTGGCGCGGGAGCTGTGGGATAGAGCGTTGCAGGATGTAAGAATTCATCTAACCCATTTGCGGGCAAATGGAATCGCCCGCAAATGGCAGATGGCCTTTATTGCTGGTAGGTGCGCAGGAAGTTGCCGATCCGGCCGATGGCCTGTTCCAGGTCGTCGACCCGTGGCAGGGTGACCACGCGGAAGTGGTCGGGCCATGGCCAGTTGAACGCGGTGCCCTGGACGACCAGCAGTTTTTCCGACAGCAGCAAATCGAGCACGAATTTTTCGTCGTTGAAGATCGGGCACACCTTCGGGTCGATCCGCGGGAAGGCGTACAGCGCGCCCATGGGCTTGACGCAGCTCACGCCAGGAATGGCATTGAGCAGCTCGTAGGTGCGGTTGCGCTGCTCCAGCAGGCGGCCATTGGGCAGCACCAGGTCGTTGATGCTCTGGTAGCCGCCCAGTGCGGTCTGGATGGCGTGCTGCGACGGCACGTTGGCACACAGGCGCATGTTGGCCAGCATGTCGATGCCTTCGATATAGCTCTGGGCGTGCTGCTTGGGCCCGGAGATGATCAGCCAGCCGGAGCGAAAGCCCGCCACCCGGTACGACTTGGACAGGCCGTTGAAGGTCAGGCACAGCACGTCGGGGGCCAGGGACGCGGTGCTGATGTGCACGGCCTCGTCGTAGAGGATCTTGTCGTAGATCTCGTCGGAGAACACCACCAGGTTGTGCTGGCGCGCCAGCTCCAGCATGCCCAGCAGCAGTTCCTTGGAGTACACCGCACCGGTCGGGTTGTTCGGGTTGATGATCACCAGGGCCTTGGTGTTCGGGGTGATCTTGGCCTTGATGTCGTCCAGGTCCGGGAACCAGTCGGCCTGCTCGTCGCACAGGTAGTGCACCGGCTTGCCGCCGGCCAGGCTCACGGCGGCGGTCCACAGCGGGTAGTCCGGCGCCGGGATCAGCACTTCGTCGCCATTGTTGAGCAGTGCCTGCATCGACATCACGATCAGCTCGGACACCCCGTTGCCCAGGTAGATGTCCTCGATGCCGACGCCGTCGATCTGCTTCTGCTGGCAGTACTGCATGACCGCCTTGCGCGCGCTGAACAGGCCTTTGGAGTCGCTGTAGCCCTGGGCGGTGGGCAGGTTGCGGATCACGTCCTGGAGGATTTCGTCCGGCGCCTCGAAGCCAAAGGGCGCTGGGTTGCCGATGTTCAGCTTGAGGATGCGTTGGCCTTCCTCTTCCAGGCGTTTGGCGTGCTTGAGCACCGGGCCGCGAATGTCGTAGCAGACATTGGCGAGCTTGTTCGATTTGCTGAACTGCATGATGTGATCCCGATTGGATAAGTCGCGGGGCGCGGCCGTCAAAAGGTTTGAAAAGGACGGCGCGCGGGTGCCAGACTGAGCGTCTGCACACAAGCCAACTAATATACGTGCCACCCGCGCTGTGGAAAAGCCAGCGCAGGGTGAAATTCAGCCTGCCGAGGTCCACCCATGCACAAGATCGAGAAAACCCTGGAAGAATGGCGCGCCATGCTCGACCCGGCGCAGTACCAGGTGTGCCGCCTCAAAGGCACCGAGCGGCCGTTCAGCGGCAAGTACAACAGCGAGCGCCGCGACGGTATCTACCATTGCATCTGCTGCAACCTGCCGTTGTTCGATGCGCAGACCAAGTTCGATTCCGGCTGCGGCTGGCCGAGCTTCTACGCACCGATCGAGGATAGCGCGATGGTCGAGATCCGCGACACCTCCCATGGCATGATCCGCACCGAAGTCACCTGCGCCCAGTGCGACGCGCACCTGGGCCACGTGTTCCCCGACGGCCCGCCGCCGACCGGCCTGCGCTACTGCATCAACTCGGTATGCATCGACCTCAAACCGCGTGACTGAACGGAGCCTCGACATGCAAGACGCATTGCTGGACCTGCCCTGCGTGACCCTGAGCGGCGAGCAGAAAACCCTCGGCGACTTCGCCGGCAAGGCACTGCTGGTGGTCAACACCGCCAGCCAGTGTGGCTTCACCCCGCAGTACAAGGGCCTGGAGCAGCTGTGGCAGCAATACCGCGAGCAGGGCCTGGTGGTGCTGGGCTTTCCGTGCAACCAGTTCGGCAAGCAGGAGCCGGGCGATGCCAAGGAGATCGCGCAGTTCTGCGAGCTGAACTTCGGCGTGAGCTTCCCGCTGTTTCGCAAGGTCGAGGTAAACGGCCCCGGTGCCCACCCGCTGTTCGTCGAGTTGAAGCAGCGTGCGCCGGGCCTTTTCGGTACGCAGAAAATCAAGTGGAACTTCACCAAGTTCCTCATCGACCCGGCCAGCGGCAAGGTCACCCGCTACGCCCCCACCACCAAGCCTGAGGCGATCAAGGCCTCGGTCGAGGCGCTGCTCAGCCGCTGACCGGCACCCACTGGTCGATCAGCGCCAGCAGCTCCTCGCGGCGGAACGGCTTGGCCAGATAGTCGTCCATGCCCGCGGCGCGGCAACGGTCGCGTTCCTCGGGCATGGCGTTGGCGGTCAGCGCGACGATCGGCAGGTCTGGCCAGCGCCCGCTCTGGCGAATGCGCCGGCTGGCCTCGTAGCCGTCCATCACCGGCATGTTGCAGTCCATCAGCACCATGTCGAACCCTTCGTGCTCAAGCATCTCCAGGGCTTCCCCGCCATGGGCGGCGACCTGCACCTGGCAGCCGAGCTTGCCCAGCATGCCCTTGGCTACCAACTGGTTCACCGGGTTGTCCTCGACCAGCAGGATTCGCGCCCGACGCTCCAGGCCTTTGCCGGCCTCATGGGCCAGTGGCGCACTGGGCTCGCCCTGCAGGGTACGGCGCAGGATCTGGTACAGCGCATTGCGCGCCAGCGGGCGGGCCAACTGGTGCAGTGGCGCCAGGCGCGTGGCTTCCTCGCCAGGCAGGAAGTTGCCGTAGGCGGTCACCAGCAGGATCGGCGCCTTGATGCCAGGGCGCAGGTCGAGCAGGTGTTCCACGTCGTCGGTGATCAGCAGGTCCAGGGGCGCGCCTTCCAGCCCGTCGGCGTTGTCGCGACGTTCATACTCCAGGCCCCAGTCGGGTAGCAGACCTTCCAGCAATTCCGCCAGGCCGCTGCTGGCATTGCTCAGTACCACCACATGCCCTTGCAACTGCGCAGGGTGCGCCGCTTCGCTGTGGCTTAGCAGGGGCAGGTCGGCACTGAAGCGGCTGCCGAAGCCGCTCTCGGAATGAATGTGCAGGTGGCCTTGCATGGCCTTGCACAGGTTGCGTGTCAGCGTCAGGCCCAGCCCGGTGCCGCCATACTGGCGGGTGATGCCGGCGCCGGCTTGGGTGAAGGGCTGGAAGATTCGCGCCTGGGCCTCTTCGGGAATGCCGATGCCGGTATCGCAGACCTCCAGGCGCACCCCGCCGACGATGGTCGACAGGCGCACGTCGACGCGGCCGAAGCGGGTGAATTTCAGTGCATTGGACAACAGGTTGCTGACGATCTGCCGCACCCGGGTGGGGTCGCCCAGCACCATGGCGGGGAAGTCCGGGGTCACCAGGCAAGTGAGCTCGACGCTGGGCGCGGCATTCTGCGACAGCAGGTTGGCGGTGTCCTCGACCATCGCGCCCAGGTCGAAGGGAATGCGTTCGAGCTCCAGCTGGCCGGCGTCGAACTTGGACAAGTCGAGGATATCGTTGAGCAGCTCGACCAGCACCTTGCCCGAGTCGTGGGCGATCGACAGCTGCTGGCGCTGCTCGGCGGTCAGGCCGCTGTCCAGGGCCAGCGCGATCATGCCCAGCATGCCGTTGAGCGGGGTGCGGATCTCGTGGCTCATGTTGGCCAGGAAGGCGGCGCGTGCCTGGGCCATGTCCAGGGCGCGCCGACGGGCTTCCTCCAGCTCTTGGTTGGACTGGCTCAGGCGGGTGTTGCTGGCCTTCAGCTCGTCGGTGCGCGCCGAGACGATGTCTTCCAGCTCGTTGAGGTATTGCGTCAGGCGGTTCTCGGCGCTGCGCCGCTGCTGGATCTCGGTGGCCATGCTGACGAACTGCTGGTTGGCGACCTTGACCAGCACGCCGATCTCGTCGTGCTCGTGGCCGTGGGGGTATTCCAGCCGCGTGCGCCCGGGCTGGCGCGGGTCGCTGCTGCTGAGCGCGCCGATCACCGTGACCAGTGGCTTGGTCAGCATCATGTAGAACAGCGCCAGCAGAATGCCGGTGAGTACCAGGCTGCGGGTGAAGCCGTTGAGCAGGGTGACCCCGGCGCGGTCGAGGAAGCGGCTGCCGAAGGCGTAGGTGTCGATTTCCAGGTACAGCGTGCCGAGATACTCGTCGGGCATGTGCGCCAGGAACAGGCGGTCGCGGAACTGGCGCTGCTCGCCGAACAGGAAGTCGCTCAGGGCTCGGTAGCGGTCTTCCTCGCGCGAGCGCTGGACGTCGGCCAGCACGGTATCGTTGTTGTCGATCAGCCGCGCGCGGATCACCGCCGGTGACTGCAACAGGCCGCCGGTAAGCTCCTTGGCCAGTTCCGCGTCGATGTTGTAGGCAATGCGCGAGGCCGGGTCGTGGCTGATTTTCAGCAGCGCTTGCACTTCACGGTTGATGGAAGCGTCTTCGCTGGCATAATCGATGCCGATCTGGATGAGACTGAGCAAGGTTCCCAGGATGAAGCCGACCAGGACTGTCAATCGGGCTTGCTTGTATGACAGGCGATTGGTGAACTTGATATCCATGTTTCCCGAGCCGGTTCCAACGCTCTTTGCGCTGCGCAAGCATAGCCGATCAACCTCGGCTGCTGGCGGGTCTGTCTGTTGTTTCGATTGATCTTTCTTTGGGGCCGGTGCCGGCCCATCGCGGGGCAAGCCCGCTCCCTCAGGTACCCCGCCGATTTCGAATACGGCGAGGTAC
>NZ_JBNNVR010000107.1:0-17479 GCF_050280645.1 Pseudomonas sp. NPDC089554 | reverse complement strand
GGCGTCGAGATCTACGGCGTGTCCACCGACACCCACTTCACCCACAAAGCCTGGCACGACACCTGGC
The DNA here is from genome assembly GCF_050280645.1 of Pseudomonas sp. NPDC089554. Classification (NCBI taxonomy): domain Bacteria; kingdom Pseudomonadati; phylum Pseudomonadota; class Gammaproteobacteria; order Pseudomonadales; family Pseudomonadaceae; genus Pseudomonas; species Pseudomonas sp. NPDC089554. Next base: position 17,412 of record NZ_JBNNVR010000107.1, on the reverse strand, counting down.
TGATCGGCTACTTCGCCGATAACGAACTGGCCTGGGCGGCTCCTGGCGACGACCCCAAGGCGCGCTACGGCCTGGCCTATGGCACCTTGCGCCTGACCACCGATGTTCCGGCCAAGCGGGCGTTCCTCAAGCAGTTGCGCGACAAGTACCGCAACCAGGAAGGCCTGTCCAAGGCCTGGGGCATCGACCTGCAAGCCTGGGAGTTGATGGAGGATCCCGGCTTCGAGGCTCCGCTGCCCAACCCCGAGCACCCGGAAATCGAACGTGACTACCAGTATTTCCAGCAAGTGTTCGCCGAGACCTATTTCAAGACCATCGACGATGCGCTCCAGTGGCATGCCCCCAACCACCTGCTGCTGGGCGGCCGCTACGCGGTGAGCACGCCCGAGGCGGTCAAGGCCTGCGCCCGCTTCTGCGATGTGCTGAGCTTCAACTTCTATACCTTGAAGCCCGAAGATGGTTACGACTTTGCCCGCCTGGCCGAGCTGGACAAGCCGGTGCTGGTGTCGGAGTTCCAGTTCGGCTCGCGCGACCGTGGCCCATTCTGGCCGGGGCCGCTGGAAGTGGCGCGGGAAGAAGACCGGGGGCCGGCGTATGGCAACTTCCTCAAGGCGGCCATTGCCCAGCCGATGATTGTCGGCGCCCACTGGTTCCAATACCTCGATCAACCCGCCAGCGGACGTTTGCTCGATGGCGAGAACGGGCATCTGGGGCTGGTCGCCATTACCGACGTTGCCTACCCAGGTTTTGTCGATGCGGTGCGCAAGAGCAACCAGCAGGCGCTGGAGCAACTGCGCAAGGGGTTGGATAAGCCCGCCCCGTGAAATATGGCTGGACGGTGCTGCCTGTGCGGAACCTTTTTCCTGCGACCACCCAGCCTTATTCGGTTTGCAAAACCGCCAACTACTGAAACAATGCACGACTTTGTAAGCTAGGTCGTACGGGGAGTAGGCGGGTGCAGATCCAGGGTCACTATGAGCTGAAGTTCGAGACGGTGCGCGACGCCTTCGCCGCGTTGTTCGAAGATACCCAGGAGCGTGGCGCTGCGCTGTGCATCCAAATCGGCGGTGAGACCGTCATCGACCTGTGGGCCGGCAGCGCCGACAAGGACGGCCAGCAGGCCTGGCACAGTGATACCATCGCCAACCTGTTCTCGTGCACCAAGACCTTCGCCGCCGTCACCGCCCTGCAACTTGTCGACGAAGGCAAGCTGGCACTGGATGTCCCGGTAGCCCGCTACTGGCCAGAGTTCGCCCAGGCGGGCAAGGAACAGATCACCCTGCGCCAACTGCTCAGCCACCGCGCAGGGCTGCCGGCAATTCGCGAACTGCTGCCGGCAGAGGCGCTGTATGACTGGCAGGCCATGGTTGATGCCCTGGCCGCTGAAACCCCATGGTGGACGCCTGGTACCGAACACGGTTATGCCGCCATCACTTATGGCTGGCTGATCGGTGAGTTGATCCGCCGCGTAGATGGCCGGGGCCCTGGCGAGTCGATCATCGCGCGTACAGCCAAACCCCTGGGCCTGGATTTCCACATTGGCCTGGCCGACGAGGAGTTCCACCGCGTGGCGCATATCGCTCGCGGCAAAGGCAATGCAGGCGATGCCGCAGCCCAGCGTCTGCTGCAAGTGACCATGCGCGAACCCCAGGCCTTGTCTACCCGCGCCTTCACCAACCCGCCGGCGATTCTCACCAGCACCAACAAGCCCGAGTGGCGGCGCATGCAGCAACCGGCGGCCAACGGCCACGGCAATGCACGCAGCTTGGCCGGTTTCTACGCGGGCCTGCTGGACGGCAGTTTGCTGGAGTCGGAATTGCTCGATGAATTGACCCGCGAGCACAGCCTCGGCGAGGACCGCACCCTGCTGACCCAGACCCGCTTCGGCCTGGGCTGTATGCTCGACCAGCCGCAAGTCGCCAACGCCACCTTCGGGCTGGGCGCCAGGGCATTCGGGCATCCGGGGGCGGGCGGTTCGGTCGGTTTTGCCGACCCTGAACACGATGTGGCCTTCGGCTTCGTCACCAATACCTTGGGGCCCTACGTCCTGATGGACCCCCGTGCGCAAAAGCTGGTGCGGGTACTTGGCACCTGCCTTTGATCGGGTAATGCGGGTATTGCCCGAGCCCTTTGACTATCCTCAATGCCAACGCCTGGCGTGTATGGGCAAAATTTCCTTTTAATTCATGGTGTATCGCTGATGTCTTCACAAAAAACCTTAGCACTCGCGCTGTGCCTGGCCATGACAGGCTGCGCCAGCCATTCCCAGGATGCTTCGAAGGAGGCCAGCCGCAGCTGGTGGCCCTTTGGCTCGGACAAGGTGGCCGAGCAGGAAGTGAAGGAAGCCGTGACCGAGAAGGTGGCCCAGGCTGATGCCAAGTCCGAGAGCGGCAGCCGCTGGTGGTGGCCGTTCGGCGAGACGGAGAAAAAGGCTGAGGCGCCTGTTGTGCCGAAAATCGACCAGAAAGCTACCCAGGCCTGGCTGGACCAGTACGAGCCGAAGCTGCGTGAGGCCATCAAGGACAGCAAGTTCGAACTCGAGCGCCGTGACAACGTGCTGGCCGTCACCATTCCGGTTGACGGCGCCTACAACCCGGACCGCCCGAACATGCTGCTGCCGGTGACCTTGGGGCCGATCACCCGTGTCGCCAAGATCGTCGAGGTAGACCCGAAGACCGCCGTATTGGTGCTGGGCCATGCCGACAGCACGGGGGCTGCTGCCGCCAACCAGAAGTTGAGCCTGGAGCGCGCGGCCTTGGTCTCGGCGATTTTCCGCCTCAGCGGCCTGCAGCGTGATCGACTGACCCTCAAGGGCATGGGCTCGGTGATGCCACGCGCCGCCAACGACAGCAACGAAGGCCGTGCCCTGAACCGCCGCGTTGAACTGCTGCTGACCCCGCAGGACACCATGGTCGCGTTGCTGGCCAAGTACCAACAGGCCGCGCCAGCGCCAGCACCGATGGTTGCAGTGCAGGATGCCAAGGCGCCAGCTGCCAAGGCCGATGTCAAACCGACCGCCAAGCCAGCCGCCAAACCGGTTGCGAAGAAGCCAGCCGCCAAGGCACCGGCCAAGGCCGCCACGGCGAAGAAAGCCACCCCAGCCAAGCCGGCGGCCAAGAAACCAGCGGCAGACAAGAAGGTCGCCGCCAATACTCCGGCGAAGGCTAACTGATCCTCAAGGACGCGTTGCGATGACCCAATCCCTGGCCGATATGCGCCGTGACTACACCCGCGATGGCCTGGCCGAAGAGCAGGCGCCCGCCGAGCCCTTCGCGTTGTTCCACCAGTGGTTCGGTGAAGCAGTGAAGACCGAGCAGCCACCGGTCGAGGCCAATGCCCTGACCCTCGCCACCGTCGACGGCGAGGGGCGCCCGCATTGCCGGGTGTTGTTGCTCAAGGGGTTGGATGAGCACGGTTTCACCTTTTTCACCAACTATGAAAGCGCCAAGGGCCAGCAGCTGCTGGCCAACCCGTTCGCGGCCATGACCTTCTTCTGGCCGACGCTGGAGCGCCAGGTGCGTATCGAAGGCCGCGTGGAAAAGGTATCGGCCAAGGAGTCGGACGATTACTACCAGGTGCGTCCACTGGGCAGCCGCCTGGGGGCCTGGGCTTCGCCGCAGAGCCGGGTGATTGCGGACCGCGCGGAGCTGGAAGGGCTGCTCAAGGCGACCGAGGCGCGCTTTAGCGACTCGCAGCCGCATTGCCCTGAGCACTGGGGCGGTTATCGCTTGCTGCCCGAGCGTATCGAGTTCTGGCAGGGGCGCTCCAGCCGCCTGCACGACCGCCTGAACTACCGCCTGGTCGACGGGCAGTGGCTGCGCGAGCGACTGGCACCTTGAGCGCAAAATGCCGTTGCCTTTAGCTGGCAGCGGCATTTCTTCAGGTCAACGACCCAGGCCGGGCTTCTCTGTACCGCGGCTGAATAAAAACAATTTTATAACGCATGTGTCGTGACACTCGCCGTTGCGCGGAGTCTAATGGACACCTGTCTTATGGAGATTCATCCCATGCGTAAATCCGTTTTGCTGGTGGCGAGCTTCACCACCTTTTCGCTGCTGCTCGGCGGTTGTGCCTCCAACCTGACCGGCGACAGCTACTCCCGTGATGAGGCCCGCCGCGTGCAAACCGTGCGCATGGGCACCATCGAATCCTTGCGCCCCGTGAAGATCGAGGGCACCAAGACACCCATCGGTGGTGGCGCTGGCGCTATCGTCGGTGGTGTAGCTGGCAGCGCTGTTGGCGGCGGCCGTGGCAGTATCGTCGCTGCGGTGATCGGTGCCTTGGCGGGTGGCTTTGCGGGTTCGGCGGCCGAAGAAGGCCTGACCCGCACCCAAGGTGTCGAGATCACCGTGCGTGAAGATGACGGCAGCATGCGTGCCTACGTGCAGCAAGTGCAGGAGAACGAAATCTTCCGTGTCGGCGAGCGCGTACGCATCATGACGGTTGATGGCACCAGCCGCGTCACCCATTGATACGGCACAAAAGAAAACCCCGACCGGCAATGCCGCGTCGGGGTTTTTTTCTGCCTGTCGATCAGTGGTTGCCGACTGCTTTTTCCCTGAGCTCGGCCGGTTTTCGGCTGGCCATGGCAGTCACTGCGTAGCCGATCAGTGCGGCGAACAACGAGCCGGTGAGAATGCCCATGCGGTCCATGCCAGCGTAGTCGCTGCTACCGGGTACGAACGCCAGGGAGCCGACGAACAGGCTCATGGTGAAGCCGATACCGCAGAGGATCGCCACCCCCATCACCTGGCCCCAGTTGGCGCCCGCAGGCAGGGCGGCCAGGCGCAACTTGACGGCGATCCAGGTGAGCCCGAACACCCCCACCATCTTGCCCAGCAGCAGGCCGGCCGCGATGCCCAGCGGCACTGGGTGGGTGAAGCTTTCGAAGGTCACGCCCGCCAGCGACACGCCGGCATTGGCGAAGGCGAACAGCGGCAGGATGGCGTAGGCCACCCAAGGGTGCAGCGCATGCTCCAGGGTAAGAAGCGGCGAAGCCTGTTGCTTGGATGGCGTTCGCAAGGGAATGCACAGTGCCAGGGCCACACCAGCCAGGGTTGCATGCACGCCACTCTTGAGTACGCATACCCACAGCACCAAGCCCACCAGCAGGTAGGGCGCAAGCCGCACGACGCCCAGCCGGTTCATCGCCAGCAACGCCACCAGGCACGCGCCCGCCAGCATCAGCGCCAGGCTCGACAGGGTGCCGGAGTAGAACAGCGCAATGATGATGATCGCGCCCAGGTCGTCGATGATTGCCAGGGTCATCAGGAACAGCTTGAGCGACACCGGCACGCGTTTGCCCAGCAGGGCCAGCACGCCCAGGGCGAAGGCAATGTCGGTGGCGGTGGGGATGGCCCAGCCCGCCATGCTGGCCGGGTTGTCATGGTTGATGAACCAGTAGATCAGCGCCGGTACCACCATGCCGCCGACTGCGGCGGTCGCGGGCAGGATGATCTGGGAGGGTTTGGACAGGTGGCCGTCGACCACTTCGCGCTTGACCTCCAGGCCGATCAGCAGGAAGAACAGGGCCATCAGCCCGTCGTTGATCCACAGCAGCAAGGGCTTGGCGATTTCCAGGGCGCCGATCTGAACGGCCACAGGAACATTCAGGAAACTGGCATAGAAGTGCGACAAGGGCGAGTTGTTGAGGAACAGGGCGATGACGGCCGCAGCGATCAGCATCAGGCCGCCGGCGGCTTCCATTTGCAGGAAACGATTAATGAGGTTGCGCACGGGCAAGCGTCTCTCCAGTACGGTATTCAAAGGGAAGGGCGTACACCCTAACGTGGCTCGTTATTCTTTAAAACAAAAATTATATTCTTTTTTGTTATAAGAAGCTGTCGATTGGGTCAGTGAATTCTGGGCGGTGTCTATGGTGCTCGGATCGATGATTATTCGAGTGGTAAATGCGGACTTTTCCGATAGTCATAGATTATAAAAAAGATAAGCGCCTGATCGAAAGTATCTTCCATTCGACTTCGTCGATGAAATGCAACTGGAGTTTGTATTGGAATCGTCGCAATGGGGCGTGTCTGCGTCGGACTATTCGCTTTGCTTATTCGGATCACGCTGTATCTATTTTCGGAAAGTTCCTAACGACTTTTATAAAAACATCAATAATTTATTGTTTTTATTAGATAATTATTTTATGGAAACCTAATTGTAATGATCTCCCAACAGGCTCACCTTCCTGCCGAGGGGCCTTTGCCTGCGGTAGTGAATAATTACTTTGGGAGAAGTCGATGAACTTGATTCACCACCTGGGCGGCAGTCGGAGTGGATTTTCCATGGGTGCGCTGGCATTGATGATCAGCGCTCAGTCTGTGGCCGGAACTGTGACCACCGACGGTGCTGATTTGATCATCAAGACCAAGGGAGGTTTCCAAGTTGCGACTACCGACAAGCAGTTCAGCTTCCAGATTGGCGGCCTGCTGCAAGCCGACTACGGGCAGTTCGACGGCGTCTACAGCAAGAATGGCAAGGCGGCGAACGAAGCCTACCTACGCCGCGCACGCTTGGCCCTGGAAGGTAAGGTCTATGGGGATTGGGCCTACGAGTTCTCCATCGATTTCGCCGATGACGGCACGACGTCCTGGAAGGAGGCTTCTGTCAGTTACCTCGCGCTGGACCCTGTGACCGTCAAGGTAGGGCGTTTCGATCCCGATTTCGGGTTGGAGCAAGCCATCAGCTCCAAATGGACCACCGCCATGGAGCGCAGCCTGCTCGGCGACCTGGCGTCGTGGGTGACGGACCATGCCGACGGCATGGGTGTGCAGGTCAGCGGCAGCACCGAGATGTTCTACGGCGCCGCCGGTTTCAACCGCCCCAAAGGCCAGGAAGACAAGAACGGCAAGAACACCAACACTTACAACGTTCGTACGGTATTCGCGCCCTGGGCCGAGCCCGGCAATGTGCTGCATCTTGGGGTCGACTACGCCGTGAGCGATATCGACAAGGTTGCCAGCAACGGCCGTATCCGTTCGCGCCTGGGCGTGCGGGGCACCTCCGAAGACGCGAGCAATGGCAATCGTGTGGACCTCGCGCCGAGCGTTGCCGGTGCGTATGACGGCGATGCGGCCTGGGGGCTGGAAGCGGCTTGGGCGCAGGGCCCCTTGTCGGTGCAGGCCGAGTACTTGCGTCGGGACCTGACGGCGGCTTCGAGCACCGCACGCAACGATCGCAAAGCTACGGGCTACTACGGCCAGGTGGCCTACACCCTGACCGGCGAGCCTCGCGGCTATAAACTCGACGGCGGCAAATTCGACAGGGTGAAGCCTTCCGATAAGCAACTGGGCGCCTGGGAGCTGTTCTATCGTTTCGACCACGCCAAGGTCGAAGAGCAGGGCTACCTGGATAACCGTGCCAGGCTGCATACCTTGGGCGTCAACTGGTATGCGAACGATCTGCTGAAGATCTCGGCCAACTACGTGAAAACCAAGGTCGATGGCATCAGCAACCAGGTCGGTGATGATTCTGGCGATGCAGTGGCGGTGCGCCTGCAGTACGTCTTTTGATATCGAGGACTGTCATGACTCGTTTTTCAAGTGCCCTTCTGGCGCTGCTACTGCTGTGTGGCGTGGCCGAGGCCGATGGCGATCCGGTTCGAGTCGGGCACCTGCTGGAGGTCAGCATCGAGCAATTGCACCCGACCCAGGCGGCCATCGGGTTCGACCAGGTTTACTACAAGTTGGGCCGCTACACGGCCGAGCCGAAAAGAGCCTTCGATGACTACTGCGAAGTCAACGGGCAGGGCGAGGCCCGCTCGGTGGGTAAAGGTGCCGAGCTGAGCAACTCCGCCAGCTTCACTTGCGAGGCGGCGGTAGGTGCTCGCACGGCTGACATGAAGACCGTGGTTGTCGGCCCTGCCGGACGGCTTTATCTCACCGACGGCCACCATGGCTTCAGCACCCTCGGCGAATGGGCGGGCCAGGAGTTGAAGGTCTGGGTGCGGGTAACCGACGATTTCAGCGACAGTGTCGACCTTGGGCAGTTCTGGCAGCGTATGCGAGAGGCGCGCAAGGTGTGGTTGAGGGGCGCCGATGGCGAGCCAGTAGAACCGGAACAGTTGCCGACCCACGTCGGCCTGGGCGACATGGCCGACGACCCGTACCGCTCACTCGTGTATTTCGCCCGCAAGGTCGGTTACGACAAGCCGCGCTCAGGCGGCGTAGCGCCAGAGTTTCTCGAGTTCTACTGGGGCGACTGGTTGCGGGGCGTATTGCCACTCAAAGGTTTCGACCTCGATACCCGCAGCGGTTATCGCCAGGCCGTCGAGGCCGCCGCCAGGCTGATGGTGGCGCTGCCTGCAGAGGAGAACGTGGGTGACAGCGGCTTCAGTGCTCGACAGCTAGGCGGCTATCGCAGCCTCGACCGCAAGGAACTGAACAACGCTGCCAGCCGCAAGCTGGGCTATGCGCTCGAGTACCGCAAGACGCACGGTACCCGGCAATAGCGCCAACCCCACCAAGTGGCCTGGCGCGTGCAGTCAGGCCTCGATTCCCAGGATGTCCCGCGCCACGGCTTCGGCGATGCGAATGCCATCGACGCCCGCCGACAGGATGCCACCGGCATAGCCAGCCCCTTCACCTGCCGGGAACAGCCCCTTCAGGTTGAGGCTCTGGTAGCTCGCATCACGGGTGATGCGCAGCGGCGAGGAGGTGCGCGTCTCGATCCCGGTCAGCACCGCGTCGTGCAGGTTGTAGCCCTTGATCTGGCGGTCGAAGGCCGGCAGCGCCTCGCGGATCGCCTCGATGGCGAAGTCGGGCAAGCTCGGTGCCAGGTCGCCCAGGGTGACACCTGGCTTGTAGGACGGTTCGACACTGCCCAGTGCCGTGGATGGACGCCCTGCGACGAAATCGCCTACCAACTGCGCTGGCGCCTGGTAGTTGCTGCCGCCCATCACATAGGCGTGGGCCTCCAGGCGCTCTTGCAGCTCGATACCGGCCAGCGGGCCGCCCGGGTAGTCACGCTCAGGGTCAATGCCCACGACGATGCCTGAGTTCGCGTTGCGTTCGTTACGCGAATACTGGCTCATGCCATTGGTCACTACCCGGCTAGGCTCGCTGGTGGCAGCGACCACGGTCCCGCCTGGGCACATGCAGAAGCTGTACACCGAGCGGCCGTTCTTGGCGTGGTGCACCAGCTTGTAGTCGGCGGCGCCGAGCTTGGGGTGGCCGGCGTATTTGCCCAGGCGCGCCTTGTCGATCAGCGACTGCGGGTGCTCGATACGGAAACCCACGGAGAACGGCTTGGCCTCCATGAACACGCCCTTGGCGTGCAGCATGCGGAAGGTGTCGCGGGCGCTGTGGCCCAGGGCAAGCACGACATGCCGCGAGTGCAGCTGCTCGCCACTTTGCAGCACCACGCCGGTCAGTTGCTCGCCATTGAGCAGCAGGTCGGTGACCTTCTGTTCGAAGCGCACTTCGCCGCCCAGGGCGATGATTTCCTCGCGCATTTTCTCGACCATGCTGGTCAAGCGGAACGTACCGATATGCGGCTTGTTGATGTAGAGGATTTCCTCCGGCGCACCGGCCTTGACGAACTCTTCCAGTACCTTGCGGCCGTGGTGGTTCGGGTCCTTGATCTGGCTGTAGAGCTTGCCGTCGGAGAACGTACCGGCGCCGCCTTCGCCGAACTGCACGTTGGATTCGGGGTTGAGCACGCTCTTGCGCCACAGGCCCCAGGTATCCTTGGTGCGCTGGCGTACTTCCTTGCCACGCTCGAGCACGATCGGCTTGAAGCCCATCTGCGCCAACAGCAGGCCTGCGAAGATGCCGCAAGGGCCGAAGCCCACCACGATCGGGCGCTCGTCCAGCCCTTCTGGTGCCTGGCCGACGAACTTGTAGCTGACATCCGGGGCGACGCTGATATTGCGGTCGTCTGCGAACCTGCGCAGCAATTCGGCTTCGTTGCTGGCTTCGAGGTCGATGGTGTAGATGAACAGCAGTTCGCTGTTCTTCTTGCGCGCGTCATAGCTGCGCTTGAACAGGGTGAAGCCGAGCAGCTGTTCGTCAAGGATGCCCAGGCGCTGGACGATGGCCTCGCGCAGGGCTTCGTCGGCATGGTCCAGGGGCAGCTTCAGTTCGGTGATTCGTAGCATGGCAGGGTCCAGTATCCCGGCCATGGGCGGCCGGCGGCTTTACACAAACCGCCAAGTATAAGCTGTTCGCCGCCCTGACTGGCAGGTTAAACGTCGCCGGCGATCAATTGTCGCGGGCACCGCCGTAGTAGGCGCAGCCTTGCAGGGTCTGGCCATCGATACGCAGCTCGGCACCCAGGTGACGGAGCGAGCCGCTGCTGCGCTCGACGCAACGCTGCGGGGCCACCCACAACTCGACGCGCTGGCCGTTGGCCTCGCTGGTGAGGCTCAGGCCGCCGCCGGGCATCTGTTCCTCGAGGAAAGGCAGCGGCAACGGCTGCTGCCCTTCGCGGTCGATCACCATGCCCTTGCCACTGGCCTTGAGGTCCCACGCCGGCCCCTGGCCGCTGGCACGCAGGGTTAGCTGTTTGAAGTTGGGGTCTTCGCAGGCTTGGGTCGAAGGCTCTACACGGTACAGTTTTGACACGTCGAGCTGGCCATCGGTGTTGGCTTGCTTGTTGCCGGTCAAGCGCCCGCGCAGGTCGGCGAACAGTCTGTCATTGGCCCCGTCAGCCAGGTTGGCGGCTTCTTGCAGCACGCCTGTGCCAGCAGCATCGCGCACGATGAAATGGCGGCTCTCGCCACAGGGTTTGAACAGCAATTGGCCGCCGGTGGCGCTCAGCTCACCCTGCAGGCGCGTGGTGCCGATATTCGGGTCGCGTGGCGGCTCGCTGAAGGTCTGGCAGCCTGCGAACAGGGGCAGCAGGGAGGCGAGCAGCAGGGAAGGGGTGAGGCGCATCAAGGGGGCTCCGGGGTGCTTGCAGGATGTGCAGGGTACGGTACTCATGCTGCTCAATGGGCACAAGGTGCAGCCCATTTGCGGGCATGAAAAAAGGGCCCGAAGGCCCTTTTCCCTATACCGCTCGATCAACCACCCAGGTACGCGTCGCGCACTTTCGGGTCGGTCAGCAGCGCTTCGCCAGTCCCTTGCATGACCACATGGCCGTTTTCCAGCACGTAGGCACGGTCGGCGATCTTCAGCGCCTGGTTGGCGTTCTGCTCCACCAGGAACACCGTCACGCCGTCACGGCGCAGTTGCTCGATGATGTCGAAGATCTGCTGGATGATGATCGGCGCCAGCCCCAGCGACGGCTCGTCGAGCAGCAGCAGCTTGGGCTTGCTCATCAGCGCACGGCCGATGGCCAGCATCTGCTGCTCGCCGCCGGACATGGTGCCACCACGCTGTACATAACGCTCTTTCAAGCGCGGGAACAGCTCCAGGACCTTGTCCAGTTGCTCCTGGTAGTCACCCTTGTCGGTGAAGAACCCGCCCATGGCCAGGTTCTCCTCGACGGTCAGACGGGCGAACACGCGGCGGCCTTCCGGCACCACCGCGATGCTCTTGCGCATGATGTGCGAGGAAGGCTGGCCGACCAGTTCTTCACCCAGGTACTTGATGCTGCCGCTGTGCGCCTGCGGCGAGCCGCACAGGGTCATCAGCAGGGTGGACTTGCCGGCGCCGTTGGCACCGATCAGGGTGACGATCTCGCCCTGGTTGATTTCCACGTTGACGCTGTGCAGCGCCTGGATCTTGCCGTAGAAGGTGGAAACGTTCTCGAACTTCAGCATTTACGCTTCCCCCAGGTAGGCCTTGATCACATCAGGGTTGTCGCGGATCTCCTCCGGCGTGCCATCGGCCAGGGGGGTGCCCTGGTTGATGACCACGATGTGGTCGGAAATGCTCATGACCAGCTTCATGTCGTGCTCGATCAGCAGCACGGTCACGTTGTGCGATTCACGCAGGTAGCTGATCAGCGCCTTGAGGTCCTCGGTTTCCTTGGGGTTCAGGCCGGCTGCGGGTTCGTCGAGCATGATGATGCGCGGCTGGGTCATCATGCAGCGGGCGATTTCCAGGCGGCGTTGCTGGCCGTAGGCCAGGGTGCCGGCGGTGCGGTTGGCGAATGCGGTCAGTTCGACCTTCTCCAGCCAGTACTGGGCACGCTCCATCGCTTCCTTCTCGCTGCGGCGGAAGGACGGGGTCTTGAACAGGCCCGCGAAGAAGTTGGTGTTCAGGTGGCGGTGCTGGGCAATCAGCAGGTTCTCCAGCGCGGTCATCTCCTTGAACAGGCGCACGTTCTGGAAGGTCCGCACCACGCCCTTGCGGGCGATCTCGTGGCCGGCCAGGCCCTGGATCGGCTGGCCGTCGAGCAGGATGGTACCGCCGCTGGGCTTGTAGAAGCCGGTCAGGCAGTTGAACACCGTGGTCTTGCCGGCGCCGTTAGGGCCGATCAGTGCCACTACCTGTTTTTCCTTGACGGTCAGGCCAACGCCGTTGACCGCCAACAAGCCGCCGAAGCGCATGCTCAGGCCGCTGACTTGCAGAATCTCGCGGCTCATCGACGCAGCTCCATGTGTGGACGTTGCATAGGCAGCAGGCCTTGCGGACGCCAGATCATCATCAACACCATCAGCGCACCGAACATCAGCATCCGGTATTCGCTGAACTCACGCATCAGCTCAGGCAGCAGGATCATCACGATGGCCGCGAGAATCACGCCCAACTGAGAGCCCATGCCGCCAAGCACGACGATGGCGAGGATGATCGCCGACTCGATGAATGTGAACGATTCCGGGGTGACCAGGCCTTGGCGCGCGGCGAAGAAGCTGCCGGCGAAGCCTGCGAAGCTGGCACCCAGGGTGAAGGCCGAAAGCTTGATCACGGTAGGGTTCAGACCCAACGCACGGCAGGCGATCTCGTCTTCACGCAGCGCTTCCCAGGCACGCCCGATCGGCATGCGCAGCAGGCGGTTGATGACGAACAGCGCCGCCAAGGCCAGCAGCAGGGCGACCAGGTAGAGGAAGATGACCTTGTTGATCGAGTTGTATTCCAGCCCGAAGAACTCGTGGAAGGTCTGCATCCCCTCGGCGGCGCGACGTTCGAAGGTCAGGCCAAAGAAGCTTGGCTTCTCGATGTTGCTGATGCCGTTGGGGCCGCCGGTCCACTCCGTGAGGTTACGCAGGAACAGGCGGATGATCTCGCCGAAGCCCAGGGTCACGATGGCCAGGTAGTCACCGCGCAGGCGCAGTACCGGGAAGCCCAGCAGGAAGCCGAAGATGGCCGCCATCAGGCCGGCGATCGGCAGGCAGATCCAGAAGCTCCAGCCCAGGTAGTGCGAGAGCATGGCGTAGCTGTAGGCGCCGACGGCGTAGAAGCCGACATAGCCCAGGTCGAGCAGGCCCGCCAGACCCACCACGATGTTCAGGCCCAGGCCCAGCATCACGTAGATCAGGATCAAGGTCGCGATGTCGACCGCGCCGCGCGAACCGAAGAACGGCCACACCAGGGCGACCACGATCAGGCCGAGGATGACCCAGCGCTGGGTCTTGGGCAGGGTCAGGAAGTTGCTGACGGACTCCGGCACCAGCTTGCGCTCGGAGCGGCTGCCCATTACTGCGCTCCACTGCTTGTCGAACAGCACGCGCAGGAACATCAGCAGCGAGCACACGGCAATGATGCTGATGGTGAAGGTGCCTTGGCTGTGCACGATCAGGCGGATGCCATCGATGCTCAGCTTCAGGCCCAGTACCGGGAAGGCCACGGCCCAGACCAGCAAGGCGCTGAAAAACGCCTGTTTGAGATTTCTGTTCATACTTTTTCAACCTCCGGACGGCCCAGGATGCCGGTCGGCCGGAACAGCAAGACGAGAACCAACAAGCCGAATGCCACCACGTCCTTGTACTGGTCGCCGAAGATGTCGGCGCCGAACGCTTCGGCTACACCCAGCACCAGGCCACCGAGCATGGCGCCCGGGATACTGCCGATGCCACCCAGTACCGCCGCGGTGAAGGCCTTCAGGCCCACCAGGAAACCGGCGTTGGGGTTGATGACCCCGTACTGCATGCTCAGCAGCACGGCCGCCACGGCCGCCAGGGCGGCACCGATGACGAAGGTCAGGGCGATGATGTTGTTGGTGTTGATGCCCAGCAGGTTGGCCATCTTGATGTCCTCGGCACAGGCGCGGCAGGCGCGGCCCAGGCGGGAACGGGAGATGAACAGGGTCAGGCAGGTCATGGCCACCAGGGTGACCACGAACACCAGGATCTGCATGTAGGACACCAGTACTTCCTCCGCGCCACCTGGGCCGAAGGAGAAGGAGCCCGGGATCAGGTTGGGGATGGACTTGTCCTTGGAGTCCTGCGAGAGCAGCACGGTGTTCTGCAGGAAAATCGACATGCCGATGGCGGAAATCAGAGGGATCAGGCGGTTGCTGTTACGCAGTGGCCGGTAGGCGACCCGTTCGATGCTGTAGCCATAGGCACTGGTGACGAAGATCGTCGCGACGAAGGCCACGGTCATCAGGATCGGCAATGAATGGATCCCCATCATGGCCAGCGCAGCAAGGGCGATGAAGGCCACGTAGGAACCGATCATGTACACCTCGCCGTGGGCGAAGTTGATCATGCCGATGATGCCGTACACCATCGTGTAGCCGATGGCGATCAAGGCGTAGGTACTGCCGATGGTCAATCCGTTAACCAGTTGTTGTAGGAAATGGTAGATCTCAGGCATTACAGCGCTCCTAAAAACCTGATTTGCATTTCTCTGGCGGGGGGTGGCCCCGGCCCTTGTTCTCGTGGTCTGCGCCACGTGATCGTTGTTGGGCTCTACCAGGAAACCGCGGGTGACGGTTTTAAGATTTTCAGGTAGACCGGCCCCCGGATCGCGGGAATCAGGTCCATGAACCTCGTAAAACAAAGCCCACTGCTCGCACAGTGGGCTTCTCGGTCAGCTATTAGTCACGCAGTTACTGAGGGGAGACTTCGGTTTTCGGTTTGCCGAAGTGCCATTCGTAGACCACGAATTTGAAGTCTTTCAGGTCGCCTTTCTCATCGAACGACAGGTCGCCGGTCGGGGTCTTGAAGGTACCGGCGTGGATGGCGGCTGCCACTTTGTCGGTGTCTTCGGACTTGGCGGCCTTGATGCCTTCGGCGATCAACTGCACAGCCGAGTAGGCCGGGAACACGAACGGACCGCTCGGGTCTTTGCCGTCAGCCTTGATGGCGTCGACGATGGCCTTGTTCGCAGGGTCTGCGTCGAAGGACTTCGGCAGGGTGACCAGCAGGCCTTCGGAAGCGCCCTGGGCGATCTGCGAGATGGAGTCGTTACCCACGCCTTCCGGGCCCATGAACTTGGCTTTCAGGCCCTTTTCTTGCGACTGGCGCAGGATCAGGCCCAGCTCTGGGTGGTAGCCGCCGTAGTAGACGAAGTCGACGTTGTTCTGCTTGAGCTTCTGGATGACCGAGGAGAAGTCCTTGTCACCGGCGTTCAGGCCTTCGAACACGGCAACCTTGGTGCCTTTGGCTTCCAGGGTTTGCTTGACCGCGGTGGCGATGCCTTCACCGTACTGCTGCTTGTCGTGCAGTACCGCGACGACCTTCGGCTTGACGTGGTCGGCGATGTAGTTGCCGGCGGCAGGGCCCTGGGCGCTGTCCAGGCCGATGGTGCGGAAGATCAGCTTGTAGCCACGCGCGGTGATTTCCGGGCTGGTGGCTGCGGGGGTGATCATGATCACGCCTTCGTCTTCGTAGATGTCGGACGCAGGCTGGGTGGAGCTGGAGCACAGGTGGCCGATGACGAACTTGACGCCGTCGTTGACCACTTTGTTGGCGACCGCCACGGCCTGTTTAGGGTCGCAGGCGTCGTCGTATTCCTTGACCTCGAGCTGCTTGCCATCGATGCCGCCCTTGGCATTGATGTCTTTGATGGCCTGTTTAGCGCCAACGAACTGCATGTCGCCGTACTGGGTGACCGGACCGGTCTTAGGGCCAGCGATACCGATCTTGATGGTATCGGCGGCAAACGAATGGCTGGCTACCCCGGCCAGGACCATCGCGGCGAACAGCTTGGAAATCTTGATCATAGTGCTCCACTCATTCTGTTGTAATTCTTATAGTCCTGGTGTCAGGGCTACAGACCGGGCGGATCCCCCGACATGGCCACGCCTTGTCGCAAAGCCCACCATCCCCCGGAACTTGTCCCGGAACTGTACCGGCACAGTTTAGAGCGCTGCCCGAGCGCTTGAAAAGCGTGGGAAAAGCGCCTTATTCCGTGGTTGTCGCATGATCGACATAAAGATACAGAAAAGCGCCATTGCTTTGCCGCCATCCCTGGTCCGACCCCACTAGCTCGGGACCGATCGACCAAATTACATATTTGAAACCAGGTTTTTCTGCAAAAATAACGGCCTTTTAACGGCCGTTTTTTGTCGCAGGAAAACCCATGACTGATCGAACAAGCACCCTCTATGCCAAATTGCTCGGCGAGACCGCCACTATCGAGTGGAAAGCGCTGGAGCGTTTCTGGGCCAAGGGTGACCTGATTTGGGTCGCGCCGAGCCTTGACCTGGTCGAAGTCGCCGAGGCGATGGCCGAGAATCGCAGCGACATCTTCGCCAAGTGGCGCAGTGATGGCACTGTTGCGCCGCTCAGCGCAGAGCAGGCGTTAGACCTGCAAACGCGTGACCCGCAGATCTGGGCGGTGGTGGTTTCACCCTTCGTGATCATGCAAGAAAAGAAGGTGGACTGATTTGGTGCGCGAAAATACACAGGTGCACGGATGTGGTGCGCAATGTCGCGCAGTGTGAGGGTGGCTGTTGGTAACACCCACCCTTTTGGTACGAACGTGCGGTAACAGTTTACGTAAGCGTAACGGGGTCGCCAGGCGACCCCGCTGGCCTCAGTAATCCACTCGCCCAGTGTGCTGGTTCAGGGAAATCACCCGGGTCTTGCCGATACGGTGGCGGAAGATCTCGCGCAGGTACTTCACCGCCTTCTTCACACATTCGCGCGACAGGCGAATGTCATTGATCGACACGAAGCGGCTCTTGTCGTTGATCAACTCGCGGTACTTCTTCTCGTACATCGGCTTGATCGCGTACCAGTTGGTGTCGAGGATCTTCGCCGGGTTCTCGAACTCGTTGAGCAACTCGTCGATACGCCCTTCATCGAAGTGCTCGCTGGTGATGAACTCGAGGATGGCGTTGTCCAGGGTGTCGTCGAAGCGGTAGGGCGAGCGGGCGAAGCAGCGCTTGATGAAGGCCACGATCAGCGTCAGGAAATCGTCCGACAGGCACGGGCTCTTGGCGATCAGGGTGGTCAGCGACAGGTTGGCCGAGGCGCCGATCACCAGGGCGTAGCGCTTGAGCGTGGTGTTGGGGAACAGGCTGTTGAGGTGGGGGCCCTCGGCCCCGAGGTCGAGATCATCACCGACGAGCAGATGCGCATGTCGGTAGCACTGGTGCAGGGCGCCCGCGTACCCATCACCGAATCAG
>NZ_JBNNVR010000106.1:0-17524 GCF_050280645.1 Pseudomonas sp. NPDC089554 | reverse complement strand
CGCCAACGGCTGGACCATCTACCAGGTGCTCGAGCAGTACATGCGCAAGGTCCAGCGCGAGAACGGCTACCTCGAGATCAAGACCCCGCAGGTCGGGCGATGGGCGAGTTCGGCGCGGTGTCGGTGGTGTCCGGGCATATCCGCGGCGTCACCAACACCTTGCCGCTGCACGTGGAAATTCTCTACAACGAGTACAACCACGTCGCGGCCTTCAGCGTGGCCAGCCTGCTGCTGATCCTGGCGCTCTTCATCCTGCTGCTCAAGCAGTGGAGCGAGAACCGTATCAACCGTCTGCGCAACAGCGCAGCCGAGGAATAATTCATGTCGATCGAAGTTCGTAACGTCAGCAAGCGCTTCAACAGCTTCCAGGCCCTGGACAACATCAACCTGGATATCCACAGCGGCGAGCTGGTGGCCCTGTTGGGCCCATCCGGCTGCGGCAAGACCACCCTGCTGCGCATCATCGCCGGCCTGGAAACCCCGGACGACGGCAGCATCGTGTTCCATGGCGAGGACGTTTCCGGCCACGACGTGCGTGACCGCAACGTCGGTTTCGTGTTCCAGCACTACGCGCTGTTCCGCCACATGAGCGTGTTCGACAACGTCGCCTTCGGCCTGCGCATGAAGCCCAAGGGCGAGCGCCCGAGCGAGAGCAAGATCGCCGAGAAAGTGCATGAGCTGCTGAACATGGTGCAACTCGACTGGCTTTCCGACCGCTACCCCGAGCAGTTGTCTGGCGGCCAGCGCCAGCGTATTGCCCTGGCCCGCGCCCTGGCGGTGGAGCCCAAGGTACTGTTGCTCGACGAGCCGTTCGGGGCACTGGATGCCAAGGTGCGCAAAGAGCTGCGCCGCTGGTTGGCGCGCCTGCACGAGGATATCAACCTGACCTCGGTATTCGTCACCCACGACCAGGAAGAAGCCATGGAAGTGGCAGACCGCATCGTGGTGATGAACAAGGGCGTGATCGAGCAGATCGGCTCGCCGGGCGAGGTGTACGAGAAGCCGGCGAACGACTTCGTCTACCACTTCCTGGGCGACTCCAACCGCCTGAGCCTCAGCGAAGGCCACCATGTGCTGTTCCGTCCGCACGAGGTGTCGCTGTCGCGTCACGAAACCGAAGGCCACCATGCCGCCGAAGTGCGCGACATCCGCCCGCTGGGCGCGACCACGCGGGTGACGCTGAAGGTGGCAGGGCAGAGCGAGCTGATCGAGGCCGAGGTGGTCAAGGACCACGACAGCCTGAGCGGGCTGGCCCGGGGCGAGACGTTGTTCTTCCGGCCGAAGGTGTGGCAGAAGGTGGCGGATATCTAAGCCGCTGACGCGCTGCTTCAGCTAGCTGTTTCAGGGCCATTCTCCTTGGCTGGGGGTGGCCCTTTTTTATGCGCCATGCAGTGCTTGCGGTGTTGGCCTCTTCGCGACGGGATGTGTCGCGCTCAAGATCCTGTAGGAGCGGGCTTGCCCGCGAAGAGGCCGGACAGCCAATAATAAATTTTGTTATTAATAAATAGCTTCTTATTCCTTTACTGATATAACTGCCTCCCTATACTTGGACCCCAAGCACGCAAACTTCCAAGGAGGCGTCCCCATGCGCAATGAGTCGATTCGCTACCTGATTGTGCCGGGCTGGCAAGGATCGCCAGACAACCATTGGCAGAGTCACTGGCAGCGCAGCCTGCCCAACAGCGCCCGGGTCGAGCAGCAGGACTGGCTCACCCCGCAGCGCCGCGATTGGGTGCAGGCGCTGGAGCAGGCCATCGCCGCCGAGCGCTCGCCGGTGATTCTCATCGCCCACAGCCTGGGCTGCATCACCATCGCCCATTGGGCGGCGCAGGCCAGCCCGGCGTTGCTGCGCCGGGTGCGCGGAGCGCTGCTGGTGGCGCCGGCGGATGTCGAGCGGCCGACCTGCGCGCCGGCACTGCGCAATTTCGCGCCGATCCCGACCCAGGCGCTGCCGTTTCCCAGCCAAGTGGTCAGCTCCGACAACGACCCGGCCATCAGCGTGCCGCGCGCCTTGCTGCTGGCCCAGGCCTGGGGAGCGGAACCCGGCTTGCTGGCCAATGCCGGGCACATCAATGTCAAGTCCGGGCACGAACGCTGGGAGCAAGGTTTCGCCTACCTGTACCGCCTGCAAGGCCGGATCGAGCAGCGTGACCTGCGCCGCGCCTGATCCGCCAGCCTTTCACCGATAGACCTGGATCCCCGGCCCGCAGTGGTCGGGGCGGGAGTATTCCATGACGCTCAACACCCCCTTCGGCCAGCCGCTGCTGACCTTCCCCGAACAAGACAAGAGCCCGCTGAGCATTCGCGCCAAGGCGCTGGTGTTCGTCGACCCACGTTCCCAGGCCTTGCGCCAGAACCTCGAACGCCTGGCGCCGCAACCGCTGCCGGTGTTGATCCGCGGCGAGACCGGCACCGGCAAGGAGCTGCTGGCCCGCCAGATACACCGCGCCAGCGACCGCGGCGGGCTGTTCGTCTCGGTCAACTGCGCGGCCATCAGCCCGACCTATGCCGATGCCGAACTGTTCGGCTACAGCGCCGGCAGCCACGGCGGCACGGCCAGCAGCCGCGCCGGATGGTTCGGTTCGGCCAATGGCGGCACCTTGTACCTGGACGAGATCGCCGACCTGCCGTTGGCGATACAAGGCAAGCTGCTGGCCGCGCTGGAAAACCGCGAAGTCACCCGCGTCGGTGCGCAGCAACCGCAGGTGGTGGATGTACGCCTGGTGGCCGCGTCCAGTATCGACCTGGCCAAGGCCGTGCAGGCCGGGCGTTTCAACGAGCGGCTGTATCACTACTTGCAGGAAGGGGAGCTGGCGCTGCCGGCGTTGCGCGAGCGGGTGGGCGATATCCTGCCGCTGGCCGAGTATTTCGTCGGCATCTACAGCGCACGTCTGGGCAGGCCCGTGTCGTTGATCAGTGAAGCCGCGCAGCAGGCCCTGGAGGCACACGCCTGGCCGGGCAATACCCGGGAGCTGGAGAACGTCATCCACTTTGCCCTGCTGGTGGGCGATGACGAGGAAATATTGCCCAGGCATCTCGACTTGCCGGATGCCGAACCGCTGGCCAATCTCGCCGCGCAGCTCGAGCGCCTGGCCCATGGCCGTGAGGCGAGCAGCCAGATCGCGTTGCGCCAGATACTGCATGCGGCACTGGCGCGTCTGGATCAAGACGGCGCCGTAGAAGGCTCATAAGAAAACGCGCTGATGGCAATTTGTTTTTGGAATAAGCAGCGAAATAAAAGATATTGTTACGGAATAAAAAATCCCGGTATCGTCCGCCTCACGCCCACTGGCAGATACCGGTCGGCACCTCACGTCGCCATCACCGATGGCCCCCAGCTCGATAACAAGGATTGCCATGAAAAAAACGCTGTTGACCACCGCCCTGGCGGCTGCCCTGTCGCTGTCCGGCCTGGCCCAGGCCGCCGAGAAACTGGTGGTTGCCGCCACCCCGGTTCCTCACGCCGAGATCCTCGAGCTGATCAAGCCGACCCTGGCCAAGGAAGGTGTGGACCTGGAAGTGAAGGTGTTCACCGACTATGTCCAGCCTAACGTGCAGGTCGACCAGAAGCGCCTGGACGCCAACTACTTCCAGACCCTGCCTTACCTGAAGAACTTCAACGAAGGCAAGGGCACCAACCTGGTCACCGTGATCGGTGTACACGTCGAGCCCTTCGGCGGCTACTCGAAAAAGGTCAAGAGCCTGGACGAGCTGAAGGAAGGCGCCACCGTCGCCATCCCTAACGAAGGTAGCAACAGCGGCCGTGCCCTGCTGCTGCTGCAGAAGGCTGGCCTGATCACTCTGAAGGACCCGAAGAACGCCCTGGCCACCCCCAAGGACATCGCCCAGAACCCGAAGAAGCTGAAGTTCCGCGAGCTTGAGTCGGCCATGCTGCCGCGCGTGCTGGACCAGGTCGACCTGGCCATGATCAACACCAACTACGCGCTCGAGGCCAAGCTGAACCCGAAGAAGGACGCCCTGGTGATCGAAGGCGCTGACTCGCCGTACGTGAACTTCCTGGTTGCTCGCCCAGACAACAAGGACAGCGAGGCGATCCAGAAGCTGGCCAAGGCGCTGACCAGCCCTGAGGTGAAGGAATTCATCCAGAAGAAATACGAAGGCGCGGTACTGCCAGCGTTCTGATACACAGCTGGCGCTTCACCCGAATGAAAACGCCGACGCATTTGCGTCGGCGTTTTTGTTTGCCTCAGGTCAGCAGGCCTGGCGCTTCTCGCCCAGCGCCTTGCGCAAGGCCAGCAGCCACTGGAGTTGTTCGTTGGAATTGACAGGTGCGGGGCTGTTCATCGTTATCGTCCTTGTTGGTTTGATGGAACGGCGGTCACTTTCTGCGTCATTTGAGGGGTTTTGTAGAAGAAAGATCCCTTACCGATAAGGGAAATTTCCGAGGCTTTCATCAGGTCATGCCTGTATGCCCTTTACCCCAGGCGTGATGCTTGCCGAGACACTCCATCGAGGCGCCATCCATGACCTTCGACAGTGCCTTCATACTTAGCACATTGTTAGCGTTCAGCAAGCTGCGGATCGATGAGCGGGGTGATGCGGCTGGGGTCGCTAAAGCGGCCCCAGCCGGTTGCATCAGGCGTTACGCGGCAGCCAGTTCAGCAGGAAATCGCTGACCACTGCCGGGTTCTCCAGGTTGGCGATATGCCCGGCGAAGGGCACTTGGGCCGCCAGGCAGCCGATCAGTTGCGACATCTCGTTGGACTCGTGCGGTGGTCGCGGCTTGTCCTGGTCGCCGCACAGCACGATGGTGCGCTCCGCTGGCAGGTCGCTCAGGTAATTGAGCAGGTCTTTGCGGCCGAAGGTCACGCGGCCCATCGGGTCGATGCCACCGCGAATGGCTTCGGCGCTGAAGGCTTTCATGTCCTGGCGGAATTGATCGCGCAGCTCGGGCGGGGTGAGGCCATCGGTGCGGAAGAAGATCGGCACGATGATGTCCAGTAGTTCATCGGTGAACTCGCCGGCGCCGCTGGCTTTGTCCAGCAGGCTGAAGTAGTAGTTGCGGGTCGCCTCAGGCTCGGCGCCCAGGTAGGTGTCCATCAGCACGATGCGGTCGACGCGCTCGGGGTTCTGCGCCGCCAGCACCGCACCCCACATGCCGCCGACCGACAGGCCGACCAGGTGGCAGCGCTCGATGTCCAGCGCATCGAGGAAGGCCACGTGCTGGCGCGCCAGTGCTTCCAGGTCGGTGGTGGTGGCCGGTGGCAGATCGGACTGGCCATGGCCCCACAGGTCCGGGACCAGGACGCGGAAGTGCTGCGACAGCGCCTCGATCTGCGGCTTCCACATCTCGGCAGACCACAGGTAGCTGTGGCCCAGCAGGATCGGGAAGCCTTCGCCCTGATCGATGTAGCTCATGCGCGCGCCATCGATTTCGATGAATTGCTTTTCCATAGTTGTGTAGCTCCTGATTTGAGTAGGTGGCGTCGATCTTAGGTAGGCGACCCGCCTCAGGGTACTGACTGAAATGTGGGTTTACAGTCATCCCTTTCCTACGCATATCTTCCAAAATTCCACCTACTGCTCGGCGGGAACCAGGCGCAACGTGCTCTGCGCTGGTATCACGCCCATCTGCGCCTTGTGGTAGCGGCCTTCGATGTAGTCCTGGGCCTGGTCGGAATAATGCTTGTCGAACAGCACGCCGCTCTGCCCGACCGGGTTGATGGTCAAGGCTTGCCCGGCGTCTGCGAAATCGATCAGGCGGCGGGTCGAAGGCCCGTAGTTGACCGCCCAGGGCGCCGGGCCGAGGTTGGCCGAGAGGTTGTTCGGCACCTCGTGGCTGCCGGGCGCGGCAAACGGCCCGACATTGAACAGGTGGTTCAAGGGTTTCTGCTGGCCCAGCGGGTGGTTGTGGGTGAGGGTATGCGCCTTGCCCCATTGCCAGGCGGCCGGGTCCTTGCCAAAGGTTTCGCGCAGGTGCTCCAGGGTGCGCTGCCAGGCCAGGCGCACGACGGTGGTGCGGTCGCTGCGCTCGGGGGCGCCACGCAGGTTCCACCAGGGCGACTCGGGGTCGGCGGCCAAGCGCGGCAGGGCGGCATCGATGGCGCGGGTGCTGATGAGCACCGGGAACCAGGTGTCGCCCAGCTCGTCGTGCAGCGCAGCGAAGGCCAGTTCATCCAGGAACTGGGTGAACAGCGTGGCGCTGGTGGACGTCACCGGGTAGTCGCCGCGCCAGGCGGCCAGTTGCTCCACCAGCTCCTTCTGCTCGTCGCCTTCGGCCACTTCGCGCAGGGTCGCCAGCAGCGGCGCCAGGGTGCGCGGGCCATAGTCGGTGGTGGTGTCCAGTTGCAGCGCCTGGCTGTTCTGCACGTCCCACTTCACCTCGGGGTTGGCCAGCTGGCGGTCGAGCTGGCGGCCACGGTCGGGCAGGTTGTAGTAGCCGGGAATGGGCATGCTGGCCGGCGGCTGGTAGTTGGCCGAGACGATGTAGCCGCTGGCCGGGTTCTCCTGCTGCGGGTTGGCGCTGAACGGGTAGAAACCGGCCTTGTCGGCTTCGTGGCTGCTGCCATCGAGGATGAACGTGGGGTTGACGCCCGCCGGGCGCACCGGCAATTGCGCCGCCGCCCACCAGCCGATATCGCCACGGGCATTGGCCCAGACCAGGTTCAGGCCGGGCGCCTGGATCTTCGCCGCCGCGTCGCGCATCTTGCCCAGGCTGTCAGCGCGGTTGAGCTGGTAGAAAGCCTCGAGGATCGGGTTCTCGGTTTCCAGGAAGGCCCACCACATGGCAATCGGCGTGGTGCCCGCAGTGCCGCCCAGTACTTCGTTGACGATCGGGCCATGGGGCGAGCGGCGCAAGGTGATAGCGACCGGGTCTTCGCCTTTGACCGCAATCTGCTGCTCGGTCTTTTCCAGGGCGTGCCACTGACCACCGACCATGACCTGGTCGGGGTTGTCCGGGTTGACCTTCTCGGCGATCAAGTCGACGTCATCGTTCTGGAACATGGTCAGGCTCCAGCCGAAGTCGCGGTTATGACCCAGCAGGGCGAAGGGGTTCAGGGCCTGGAAGTAGCCATACAGGTTGAAGCCCGGCGCCGACAGCTCGGCCTCGTACCACACTGCTGGCACGGCGAAGCCGATATGCGGGTCGCCGGCCAACAGCGGGCGGCCGCTGCGGGTATGGCTGCCCGACACGGCCCAGGCGTTGCTGCCTTCGAATTGGGGAATGGCGGCGGCGCCCAGGGCCTCGTTGCTCAGTCGAGCGATGCGTTCGAGGCTGCGCCAGTCGGCATCGGCAAGTGCCGGGCGCAAGGCACCGTTGGGCTGCCAGTCAAGATCGAAGACCTTCAGGTACTCCGGGCCCAGCTGGTCGCGAATGTAGGTGAGCGCAGGTTCTGTGCGAAACGCGGCGGCGAAGCTGTAGGCCAGGTAGCCGGCAACGCTCAGGGTGTCTTCGGCGGTGAACGGCCGCGACGGGATGCCCAGCACGTCGAATTCCAGCGGTTTGGGGTGGCTGGCCTGCCAGGCGTTCACGCCGGCCAGGTAGGCGTGCAGCGCTTGCCCGGGCGGTGATTGCGGGTCGAGGCGTTCGACCATGCGTGCGGCCTGCTCGCGAATGCGCAGGCTGCGAAACAGTGTGTCGGTGTGCACCAGGTTGCTACCCAGTACTTCGGCCAGCTCGCCGCGGGCCAGGCGCCGCACCATTTCCATCTGGAACAGACGGTCCTGGGCGTGCACGTAGCCCAGGGCGCGGTACAGGTCCGCTTCGTTCTGCGCCTGGATATGCGGCACGCCACGGGTGTCGTAGCGCACGCTGACCGGCGCCGAGAGGCCGGCGATGGCGAGCTCGCCTTCACGTTGCGGCTGCTTGCCGTGGATGTACCAGTAACCGGCGCCAGCGGCCACGGCAACGACGATGGCCAGCAGGGTCAGGCTGCGCTTCATAGGAATCCTTGTGCATTCGCGGGGAAAGTGTTGTCGGATCTTCCATGGGAAAACGAATTGAGAGTAGTCCCCGTTAAGGAGTTTCCATGTCTTTGAGTGAAAAACAGAAAATGTTGGCAGGCCAGCTCTATCACGCAGGCTGCCCTGAGCTTCAGGCCGACCAGATCGCCAACAAACAGTGGATGCAGCGCTACAACCACAGCGCCGAGTTGCTCAACGAAGGACGTCACGCGTTGCTGATGGAGCATTTCGCCAGTGTTGGCGAGGGCGTGGTGATCCGCCCGCCGTTCTACTGCGACTATGGCTACAACATCAGCGTCGGCAAGAACACCTTCATGAACTTCAGCGTGGTGATTCTCGACGTGCTGCCGGTGCGTATCGGCGACGATTGCCAGATCGCCCCATCGGTGCAGATCTACACCGCCGACCATCCGCTGGACCCCGAACTGCGCCGCACCGGGTTGGAAAGCGGGCGCCCGGTGAACATTGGCAACAACGTGTGGATCGGCGGAGGGGCGATCATCCTGCCGGGGGTGACCATCGGCGACAACGCGGTGGTCGGCGCGGGCAGCGTGGTAACCCGCGATGTACCGGCGGGGGCGGTGGTGGTGGGCAACCCGGCGCGGGTGCGTCAGCCTGCCCAACGGCAATAGCAACCCACCGCCAAGGTGTTGGAGGCCGTCACCTGGCGGCCTTGCAGCAGCGCCTTGAGGATCGGCTCGATGAAGCTGTTGCTGGAATTGCACAGCGCCCCTTCGCTGTAGGGGCCGAAATAGGCGAGCTGGCCTTGGCGGTCCCAGATGGCAACGGCTGGGCTGGCAGGCAACTGGTCGCTGCCGGGCAGGCTGGCCAAGGGCTTTAGTGCGCTGAGGTTGGCCGGAAGCTGGCCTTGGCTACCCGGCTTCTGCAGCACATGGAAGCTCACGTCCTCGGGAACGAAATGCTCGATGAGCTCGCCCAGATGCTGCTGGTTGCCGACGTTGCACGGGCAGGCCGGGTCCCAGAAATGCACCACGCGAATTGGCCCGGGGCCGGCCAGCTCGGCGGGCAGGCGCAATTGGCCGCCATCGAACAGCGTGGCCTGGTTGTCGAAGGGGCGTAGGTAGCGGCCCTGGAAACTGTCGTAGGCCCACCACAGGGCGGCGGCGCAGAGCAGGGCGGCGAATAATGTGGCGAGGCGTTTCATCGGGCAGTGGCGATAGCGCTTTGTGTGAAGGTGCGTCAGCTTGCCATGACGCAGCGCAGAGCTGAATATCGCAGGTCAATACTTGCACCTGCAGCCGGATGTACCGATGCCCACCACCTTCCATCCCGACCTGCTGCGCGCCAGCCTTGCGCCGCTGGCGGCGCGCCAGCCCTTGTCGACCCAGGCCCTCGACTACCAACGCTTCTATGGCCTGCCTGGCAATGGCTGGCTGGGGCGTTTCGAGGTGGCCGGTTTCGAGCTGGTCGGGCAGGTGTGGATGGCGCCCAACCCCGTGGCCACCCTGTTCCTGTTGCATGGCTACTACGACCACATGGGCCTGTACCGCCATGTGATCGAGTGGGCCCTGGGCCAGGGGTTCGTGGTAATCGCCTGCGACCTGCCTGGGCATGGGCTGTCCAGCGGGGCGCGGGCCAGCATCGAGAGTTTCGCGGTGTACCAGCAGGTGCTCGACGCGCTCTTCGAGCAGGCGCAAGGCTTAGGCCTGCCGCAGCCCTGGCATCTCTGCGGGCAGAGCACCGGCGGGGCGATTGCAGTCGACCACTTGTTGCACGCGGGCCCGCGCAGCCCGGTGAGCGGCGAGGTGATCTTGCTGGCGCCACTGGTGCGCCCGCGCGCCTGGCATTGGTCGAAGCTGAGCTATCGCGTGCTGCGCCATTTCGTCGATGGCATCGAGCGGCGTTTCAGCGACAACAGCAACGACCCGACCTTCCTGCCGTTCCTGCAGGCCGACCCCCTGCAACCGCGGCGTCTGGCCACGACCTGGGTCGGCGCATTGGTGGACTGGATCAAGCGCATCGAGGCGGCGCCGCGCAGTATGCGGCGGCCGTTGATCGTACAGGGGGAAGCCGACGGCACGGTGGACTGGCGCTACAACCTGGATGTGCTCAAGGCCAAGTTCGCCGAGCCCCAGGTGCTGATGCTGCCCGAGGCCCGTCATCACCTGGCCAATGAGCTGCCAGCCATTCGCGCGCGCTATTTCGCCTTCATCGGCCAGCGCCTGGGCTGATCACTTCAGGTCGGCGCTGTTCTGGCCGACCGCAAGGCCGGCGCGCACCGCAGAAAGCGCGGCCTTGTAGTAGGCCTGGCCTTCGGGCGACTCGGCGAAGGTCGAGAACTCTTCGAGCTCGGTGTCGGACAGGTCGCGGTAGACATACAGCAGGGTGTTGTTCAGGTCGGCGCCGATCTGCTCCATCAGGCGCTGGCGCTGGCCTTCGAGCAAGCCCTGGGCCTGGCCGCCGCCCAGCAGGCCGGGCAGCATCGCGCTGAGGCTGTCGGCCGCCACACCGGCGATCGCCAGGCTGACCTCGGCCCCGGCCTCGCGGGCAGGCAGGGCCTGGGCCAGGTGGCCGATGACCAGCACGCGGTTGTCGCTGGCCTGGATCTTCGGCAAGCCCTTGGCGTTCTTGGCCAGCTGGTCCTTGCGCGTGGCCAGCAGCTCGGCGGCCACCACCTTGCGCCCTAGCGGCGACTGGAAGAACGCCAGCGCCGGCGCCGGGTTCTTCAGGTTGGCGCGCAGCTGCGCCTGGGCACGGCGGTCCATGGCCTGGGCTTCGAAGCGCTGGCTGCTGTTGTTGACCAAGGCCTGGTACACCGCGGGCGGCAGGCTGTTGCGGTAGCGCTGCTGGGCGGCATCGAGGGCATCGTTGAAGTGGGCGCGCTGGTCGGGCCAGCCGGCGGCCTTGTAAAGCTGGTCAAGGCTGTCTGCCCAGACAGGCATGGTGCAGATCAACAGCACAAGCAGGGAAAACAAACGGCGCATTCAGGACTCCTGTCGGCAGGCCGCTATTGTCCTAGGCGTGGCGGGGCTTTGTCGAGACACCAGTGACGGTTGGTGGCCAAGCGGTGCTGTCGGTTTGAGCGTGCAGTGGCTACTATGCGCGCCATGAACCTCACTCCCGAACACCCGATGGTCGACGCCATCGTCGACGACCTCGCCCACCGTGGCTGGACGCAGCAGTCGCTGTTCCTGCCTGCGCCGTTGATCCGTGCCTTGGCCGACGAGTGCCGCCAGCGCGCGGTGCAGGGCGAACTGAGCCCGGCCAGCGTGGGCCGTGGTGCTGGCCAGGAGGTGCGCGAGGCGATCCGCGGCGACCGTATCCAGTGGCTGGAGCGTGGCCAGTCCGAGGCCTGCGACCTGTACCTGGACGCCATGGACAGCCTGCGCCAGGCGCTCAACCAGGGCCTGTACCTGGGGTTGGAAGACTACGAGAGCCATTTCGCCCTGTACCCGCCGGGGGCGTTCTACCGCCGTCACCTGGACCGCTTCCGCGACGACGACCGCCGCGCCGTGTCGGCCATCCTCTACCTCAACGAAGACTGGCAGCCGCAAGATGGCGGCCAGTTGCGCCTGTACCTCGACGGCGAGCAGGCCCTGGACGTTCCGCCGGTCGCCGCGTGCCTGGTGGTGTTCCTCTCGGGCGACATTCCCCATGAAGTGCTGCCGACCGGGCGTGAGCGCCTGTCGCTGACCGGCTGGTTCCGACGCCGTGGCAACGACCCGTTCTGAGTGGCCCAAGGTACTGGTGAGCGCCTGCCTGCTGGGCCAGCCGGTGCGCTACGACGGCCGCGCCAGTGGCCACCCCGATCTGTTGCAGCAATGGCAGGCCGAAGGCCGCGTGGTGCCGCTGTGCCCGGAGGTGGCCGGCGGTTTGCCGACACCCCGGCCCCCGGCAGAAATCCCAGGTGGGCAGGGTGCGCAGGTGCTTGATGGCCAGGCCCAGGTGCTGACGGTGGTTGGAGAGGATGTGAGTGCGGCCTTTCTTTCAGGCGCCAACCAGGCCTTGGCGCTGGTGCGTCGGCATGGGATACGTGTGGCGGTGCTCAAGGCTGGCAGCCCGTCGTGCGGCAACCGGCTGACCTATGACGGCACGTTCAGCGGCGCGAAGGTGCCCGGCGAAGGGGTAACCACAGCGCTGCTGCGCCGGGAAGGCGTGCTGGTGTTCAGCGAGCTGGAGCTGGACGCGGCAGAGGCGGCGTTGGCCGGGTTCGAAATCTGAAAATTACGCGACTCCTGTAGGAGCGGCCTTGGCCGCGAACACCGGCGCAGTCGGTGCCACCCACCGCGGTGCTTTCTTCGTGGCGGTGCGGCGATCCGACAAGCCCGCTCCTACAGGTTCTGCTTAGCCTCTGCTGTCACTGCTCGGCAGTGCTGTGGGTCTGGTCCTTGAACCACTTGGCTTCCAGCGCATCCAGCCGCCCGTCGCCCTTGATCCGCTGCAAGGCGTTGTTCACGGCGCTTTCGAACGCCGCGTTGCCTTTCTGGAACTGCACCGCGCGGCCATCGCTGGCAAAGGCATTGCTGGTGTCTAGGCCGTCCTGGGTGTCGGCGTTGTCCAGGGTGATGTCGTACTTGCCTTGCGCCACCCCCGGCAATTGTTCTGCGGCAGGGGTTTCGATGAACTCGGCGCGCAGGTCCAGCTCTTTGGCCAGTGCCTGGCCCAGTTCCACGTCGAAACCGGTCAGTTGTTCATTTTCCTTGAAGGCGTAAGGCGCGGTATCGGCGGGTACGGCAATGCGCAGTTCGCCCCGGTCGTTGATTTCGTCTATCAGCTCGGCCTGGGCCGCCGGACTTATCAGTACTGCCAGCAGTACACCAATGGTCAAACGCATGAAGATCCCTTTTATTGCTTGGCAGGTGAATTTCATTCGCCGAGGCTTTATTGCCTGCCTCGGTCGAACGCAGCCTATGACCCCAAGACCTTACTAATGTTTAGGCCTTATCTGAAGTTTTTATGCCTGAAAATGCAGAAGGGAGGCCACCAGGGCCTCCCTTCTTCGTGCTGCGGGTGCGATCAGAACAGGACGCGGGAGCGGATGGTGCCCTTCACGTGCTGCAGCTTCTCTTGCGCCAGGTCCGAGTATTCGGCGTCGACGTCGATCACCACGTAGCCGACCTTCTCGTCGGTCTGCAGGAACTGACCGGAGATGTTGATCCCGTTCTCGGCGAACACCTTGTTGATCTCGCTGAGCACGCCCGGGATGTTCTCGTGGATGTGCAGCAGGCGGTGCTTGCCTGGGTGCGCCGGCAGGGCCACTTCCGGGAAGTTGACCGACGACACGGAGGTGCCGTTGTCGCTGTACTTCACCAGCTTCTCGGCCACTTCCAGGCCGATGTTGGCCTGGGCCTCGGCGGTGGAGCCACCGATGTGCGGGGTGAGAATCACGTTGTCCAGGCCACGCAGCGGGCTTTCGAACTCTTCGTCGTTGGAGCGCGGCTCGACCGGGAACACGTCGATGGCAGCGCCGATCAGGTGCTTGTCCTTGATCGCGGCGGCCAGGTGGTCCAGCTCGACCACGGTGCCGCGGGCGGCGTTGATCAGGATCGAGCCCTTCTTCATCGCGCGAATTTCCTTCTCGCCGATCATCCACTGGGTGGATGGCAGCTCAGGCACGTGCAGCGAGACGATGTCGGCCAGGCCCAGCAGCTCGTTCAGGCTGGTGACCTGGGTGGCGTTGCCCAGCGGCAGCTTGGTCAGCGGGTCGAAGAAGTACACCTGCATGCCCACGCTCTCGGCCAGTACCGACAGGAACACCGGCTTGGTGCCCTTGTTCTGCACCAGGCGCAGGTTCTGTCGGATCCAGCGCGCCGGGCTGTGGCCGACTTCGCCTTTGACGCGGTCCTCGTTGTTGAACTCGTTGAGGTAGAAGGTGCGGGCGTTGTACACAAGCTCCGCCACGTCCAGGGCGATGTTCGAGCCGCAGCGGCCCAGGCCGATCAGGCACACCGAGGGGAACTGCTGGTCGAGGCGCAGCAGGGTCTCGTCTTCCACGTGCAGGCGCTGCGGGAACACCAGGTCGCGCAGGCCGTCGAGGTTCTCGAGGATGCGTTGGATGTCGTTCTCGGTGTAGTAAAGGTACTGCCCCGGGACGCTGCGCACGACCGGGTTCCCACCGAGGGTCAGCGAGGTTGAGCTGGTCGAGGACTCGGGCACTGCATTGGCAGAAGTATTATTCGAAGTCATAGTGCGCCATTTGCCTTGAGGGGGTGGGTCGCTGGACGATATGTCATCTAGCCATCACGGAGAAATTCGGCGACTGTAACAGTGCGCCTTTTGCGTACGCGATAGGGGTTTACCCTACAAGCACTAAGGGTTACCTACCGCCGTGCATTAGCACTGCATCGCCCGAATTGCGCTGTTCTTTAATCTGCCGGGAGTCATCGATGAACATTGCATTACCTTCACTAGGGTTTGCCGGAATCGGCCTGATGGGCCTGCCCATGTGCCGCCGCCTTCTGGCCGCCGGGTATCCACTGACCGTGTGGAACCGCAGCCCGGAGAAGTGCGCCGAGCTGGTGGCGGCCGGCGCGCGCCTGGCCGAGAGCCCGGCCGCACTGTGCCAGGGCAGCGACATGCTGCTGCTGTGCCTGGCCGATACCGCCGTGGTGCGCGAGGTGGTGTTTGGCGAGCAGGGGATCGCCCAGGGCGGACGCAGTGGTCAGTTACTGGTAGACCTTTCCAGCCTTGAGCCAACCGCCACGCGCGACATGGCCGTCGAGCTTGCGGCCTTGTGCGGCATGGCCTGGCTGGATGCACCGGTGTCCGGTGGCACCTCGGGGGCCGAAGCCGGAACCCTGGCGATCATGGTGGGCGGTGAGGTCGAGGATCTGGCGCGAGCACGCCCTGTGCTGCTCACCCTGGGTCAGCGAGTCACCCACATGGGCGGTGTGGGCGCAGGCCAGGTCACCAAGGCCTGCAACCAGATGATCGTTGCCTGCAATGCGCTGGTGATCGCCGAAGTGGTGGCCCTGGCTGAACGTTCCGGGGTGCAGGCCGGCCTGATCGCCGAAGCGCTGGCCGGCGGCTTCGCCGACTCCAAGCCTTTGCAGATTCTAGCGCCGCAGATGGCCGAAAGCCGCTTCGAGCCGGTCAAATGGCATGTGCGTACGTTGCTCAAGGACCTCGACACGGCCGTGAAATTTTCCCGTGAACAAGGTTCTGCCACCCCGCTCAGTGGCCTCGCCGCACAGATGATGCGCCTGCATGGTAGTCAGGGGAATCTGCAAAAAGATCCCGCGACCCTGGTAACGCTGTACCGCGGCAAGGCGTGAGCTCGCTGTCCTGGCGGTCGAGCCGTTCCAGCACGGGGCGCAGCTCGGCCAATGGCACTGGGCGGCTGAGCAGGTAGCCCTGGATATAGTCGCAACCGTGCGCCGCCAGGAACTGGTACTGCTCCACGGTTTCCACACCTTCGGTGACCACCTGCAGGTGCAGGGTGTGGGCCATGATGAGAATGGCCTGGACGATTTCCCGGTCTTTCTGGCTGCCGGGTACGTCCTGGATGAACGAGCGGTCGATCTTCAGTACATCCAGCGGCAGGCGCTTGAGGTAGGCCAGGGACGAATAGCCGGTGCCGAAGTCGTCGATCGACAGCGCCACCCCTTGCGCGCGAATGCCCTTGAGCAGGCTGATGATGCGTTGCATGTCGCCCATCAAGGCGTTCTCGGTCACTTCCAGTTCCAGCTGGCGTGGCGCCAGGCCAGCCTGGAACAGCGCCATTTCCACTTCGCTGGCCAGCTCTTCGCGGCCCAGGGTCAGCGCCGAGCAGTTCACCGTCACTTTCAGCTTGCCATAGCCGTGTCGGCCGAGCTGGGCCAGGTCCTCGCAGGCGCGGCGCAGCACCCACAGGTCAAGCTCGGCGATCAGCCCGTTGGCCTCTGCCATGGGAATGAAGCGGTCGGGGCTGAGCAGCCCATGCTGGGGGTGTTGCCAGCGCACCAGGGCTTCGAGCTTGGCCACCTGGCCGCTGCGCAGGTCGAAGATCGGTTGGTAGTGCACGCACAGGCCGCGCTCCTCCAGCAGCGCCACGCGCAGTTCCTCTTCCAGTTGCAGCTCCAGGGTGGCGCGGGTCTTCAGGCTGCTGGCGAAGAAGTTCAGGTTGTTGCGTCCGCAGCCCTTGGATTGGTAGAGCGCAAGGTCGGCGTTTTTCAGCAGCTCCTCGGCGCTGCGCCCGTCGTCGGGGAAGATGCTGATGCCGATGCTGGTGGTCATGACCATGCGCCGCCCGCCGACATCGATCGGCTCTTTCATCCGCTGCATGATGCGTTGCGCCAGGTGGCGGGCTTCGTCGCGGTTGTCCAGGTGGGTGACGATGCAGAACTCGTCGCCGCCGAAGCGCGCCACCACATCGTGGCTGCGCGTCGCGGCCTTGATATGCGCCGAGATCACCTTGAGCAGCTCGTCGCCGGCCGCGTGCCCGAGGCTGTCGTTGATACGTTTGAAATGGTCGATGTCGAGGAACATCACTGCCAGCATGCCGTCGTTGGCCATTTGCTCGGCCAGGCGTTCGGCGAACACCTGGTTGAAGCCACGGCGGTTGACCAGGTTGGTGAGGGCGTCGTAGTGCGCGGCCTGCTGCAGCGAGACGCGTGCCTGGTCGAGCTGGCTGAGCAGCACATTGACCCGGCGCAGGTCGCGCTCCTTGCTTTGCAGTTTCTTGTCCGACAGTGCGGCGCTGATGCTGCTGGCGCTGATCAGCAAGGTGACGAAAGCGATCGCCAGGGCCAGTTGCAGGCTGTTGTCGGCCGAGGGCAGGCGCACCGGCATGTCGCTGGGGATCACCAGTGACATGGCGCCCATGCCGGTGAAATGGGTGAAGACGATACCGGCGGCCATCACCAGGCTGGCGCCATACTTCATCAGTAGGTGCAGCGTGCCGCTGCCGGTGCGGAAGTACCTGGCCATGAGCAGCGCGACCAGGCTGGTGATAATGGCGATAGCCAGGGAGCTCACCAGCAGGCCGGTCTGGTAGAACTGGTGGGCACTGGTCTTGAGCGCTGCCATGCCCACGTAGTGCATCACCGTGATACCCACGCCGATGGTCAGTGCGGCCTGTAGGTAATGACGCAGGCGCATCGCACTGCGGTTGAGGCTGTTCATCGCCAGCCATGCGGCCAACAGGGCGATCATCAACGAAAGGGCGGTCAGGGGCATGTCGTAGTGCACTTCCAGCGGTGCCTGGAAGGCCAGCAGGCTGATGAAGTGCATCGCCCAGATACCGCTAGCCAGGCAGCAGGCGCCGAGCACACGCCATTGCCTGCGTGCCGTACGTTCCTCGCTATGGCTCTGGCGTTCGGCCATGTCCAGCGTGGCGAAGCAGGCCGCGCACGCGACCAGGTAGGCGATCAGGACCAGGAAAGGGTTGTGGCGGCAGTCGAGAACGATCTGTCCTGCCGTCGGCAGTTCGGCGAAAAGTTGCAGTCCCAGCCATTCCATTGCTTGCCCCATCGTCGAGTTCGCACTCAGGTCTGCCACATACGCCCGTGGAGACTGTTGAAGATGGAGTATAGGAACAGGGGCTTAAGCCTTCCTGATTAATGGCACTTTGGTTTCTATGATTTGGATATTGAGTTCATAGCGAAGAGGCATAAAAAAACACGAAGCGGACCGGCATGGCCATGCCGGGGCCCATAGG
>NZ_JBNNVR010000105.1:0-17547 GCF_050280645.1 Pseudomonas sp. NPDC089554 | reverse complement strand
GCGGCGGGCTGGGGGGGGGGGGCTTGTTTTGGCGGGGTCGGCCCCCCTAATCAAATAGCGCCCACCCCCCAATTCGCGGGCAAGCCCGCTCCTACAGGGTTCACCATCCGCCCCACGAACTTGGCAGGAGGTCACCGTGTCACTGAGCGTCTTCGACCTGTTCAAGATCGGCATCGGTCCCTCCAGCTCCCACACCGTCGGCCCGATGCGCGCTGCCGCGCGCTTCGCCGAAGGCTTGCGTCGCGACGACCTGCTGGCCCGCACTGCCAGCGTCAAGGCCGAGCTGTATGGCT
Organism: Pseudomonas sp. NPDC089554; assembly: GCF_050280645.1. Lineage (NCBI taxonomy): Bacteria > Pseudomonadati > Pseudomonadota > Gammaproteobacteria > Pseudomonadales > Pseudomonadaceae > Pseudomonas > Pseudomonas sp. NPDC089554. The sequence goes on along the minus strand of NZ_JBNNVR010000105.1, from coordinate 17,254 downwards.
CGCTGGGCGCCACCGGCAAAGGCCATGGCAGCGACAAGGCGGTACTGCTCGGCCTTGAAGGCGAGCACCCCGATACCGTCGACACCGAATCCATCCCCGAGCGCTTGCAGGCCATCCGCAGCAGCGGCCACCTGCGCCTGCTCGGCGAACACGACATCGCCTTCGTGGAAAAACAGCACCTGGCGATGATTCGCAAACCGCTGGACTACCACCCCAACGGCATGATCTTCCGCGCCTTCGACGCCGCCGGGCTGCAAATCCGCAGCCGCGAGTACTACTCGGTGGGCGGCGGCTTCGTGGTCGACGAAGAAGCGGCCGGTCACGACCGTATCGTCGAAGACAGCACCCAACTGCCCTACCCATTCCGTACCGCCAAGGAGCTGCTGGGCCACTGCACCGCGCAGCAGCTGTCCATCAGCCAGGTAATGCTGGCCAACGAGGCGGCCTGGCGGCCGGAAGCTGAAACCCGCGCAGGCCTGCTGCACATCTGGCAGGTCATGCAGGACTGCGTCGAGGCCGGTTACCGCCACGAGGGCATCCTGCCTGGTGGGCTGAAGGTCAAGCGCCGCGCGCCTGCGCTGTATCGCCAGCTCAGCCGCCACCCTGAGGCCAGCCTGCGCGATGCCCTGTCGGTACTGGACTGGGTCAACCTCTACGCCCTGGCGGTGAACGAGGAAAACGCCTATGGCGGGCGCGTGGTCACTGCCCCCACCAACGGCGCAGCAGGCATCGTCCCAGCGGTGCTGCACTACTACATGCGCTTCGTGCCGGGCGCCAGCGACGATGGCGTGGTGCGCTTCCTGCTCACCGCAGCGGCCATCGGCATCCTCTACAAGGAAAACGCGTCCATCTCCGGGGCCGAAGTTGGCTGCCAGGGCGAGGTCGGCGTGGCCTGCTCGATGGCCGCCGGCGCCCTCTGCGAGGTGATGGGCGGCAGCGTGCAACAGGTGGAGAACGCCGCCGAGATCGGCATGGAACACAACCTGGGCCTGACCTGCGACCCCATCGGCGGTTTGGTGCAGGTGCCTTGCATCGAGCGCAACGCCATGGGTTCGGTCAAGGCCATCAATGCGGTGCGCATGGCCTTGCGCGGCGACGGGCAGCACTTCGTCTCGCTCGACAAGGTCATCCGCACCATGCGCCAGACCGGCGCCGACATGAAAAGCAAGTACAAGGAGACCGCCCGTGGCGGTCTTGCCGTCAACATCATCGAATGTTGAGCCGAACAACAACCAAGGAGTCCCCGATGTCCGAAACACTGCTCAAGACCCCACTGCACGCCCTGCACCTGGAACTGGGCGCGCGCATGGTGCCGTTCGCCGGCTACGACATGCCCGTGCAGTACCCCCTGGGCGTGCTCAAGGAACACCTGCACACCCGCGAGCAGGCTGGGTTGTTCGATGTCTCGCACATGGGCCAGATCATCCTGCGCGGCAGCGACGCAGCTCAGGCCCTGGAAACCCTGGTGCCGGTGGACATCATCGACCTGCCGGTAGGCATGCAGCGCTACGCGATGTTCACCGATGAGCAAGCGGGCATCCTCGACGACCTGATGGTCGCCAACCTGGGCAACGACACCTTGTTCCTGGTGGTCAACGCCGCCTGCAAGGACCAGGACCTGGCGCACCTGCGCAAGCACATCGGCGGGCGCTGCGAGATCCAGCCGCTGTTCGAGGAACGCGCCCTGCTGGCCCTGCAAGGCCCTGCGGCGGTGAAGGTACTGGAGCGCCTGGCCCCGGAAGTGGCTGGCATGACCTTCATGCAGTTCCGTGCCATCAGCTTGCTGGGTAGCGACTGCTTCGTCAGCCGCTCGGGCTACACCGGCGAAGACGGCTACGAAATCTCGGTACCAGCGGATGCCGCCGAGGCCCTGGCCCGTCGCCTGCTGGCCGAACCCGAAGTGCAGGCAATCGGCCTGGGTGCGCGCGACTCGCTGCGCCTGGAAGCCGGCCTGTGCCTGTATGGCCATGACATGGACACCACCACCAGCCCGGTCGAGGCCAGCCTGCTGTGGGCTATTTCCAAGGTACGCCGCGCTGATGGCGCACGTGCCGGTGGCTTCCCCGGCGCTGCCATGGTGTTTGCCCAGCAGCAAGCTGGCGTGACTCGCAAGCGCGTCGGCCTGTTGCCACAAGAGCGTACGCCGGTGCGTGAAGGCGCAGACATCGTCGATGCAGATGGAAATACGGTCGGCAAGGTAAGTAGCGGCGGTTTCGGCCCGACCCTTGGCGCACCTGTGGCAATGGGTTATGTCCAAAGCGAACATGCGGCACTGGACACGGCATTGTTCGCAGTAGTGCGCGGCAAGCAAGTTGCCTTGAAAGTCAGCAAAATGCCTTTTGTCGTGCAACGTTACTATCGCGGCTGAAGCACATCTCAGGCGTGCTTGAGACAGGTTCGAGATATTCGATTTCGAACCTGTCTCATAACTTTTGAACATGGCGCCAGCCCAGTCGCCACGGCGTTTGCGACAATAGCGGCGGTAGTTGGCAAAACGCCGAATTCCCGCGTTCCAAAACGCTTGTCTTTGTCGCAGGAGTTGGCGTAGAGTCACTGCACTGTGTTTGCATGGGTCGCAACAGTTCGTGACCTGGGCCAGTAGCCGCAATCTGCTACAACCCGTTCGACGTCTCTTACTTTCCTGCAACCCAGCCCGGTAGTCTTTCACTTACACACAATGTGAAAGAAACTGTCATCAAAATTCAAGCTTCATAGGAAATAAGAAAATGGCTGAGCGTCAGAACGGTACCGTCAAGTGGTTCAATGACGAGAAAGGTTATGGCTTCATTACCCCAGAGAGCGGCCCGGATCTGTTCGTGCACTTCCGCGCTATTCAAGGCAACGGCTTCAAGAGCCTGAAAGAAGGCCAGAAAGTGACTTTCGTTGCTGTTCAGGGCCAGAAAGGCATGCAGGCTGACGAAGTCCAGCCAGAAGCCTGATTTTCCGATTGAAAAAGCCCCTGTGTTGACCCACAGGGGCTTTTTTATGCGCGCAATTTCTTAGAATGGGCCTTTGCCATCTGGAGCTGTCATGCATGTCCAAGCCTCTGCTCAACCCTAAGGGTGACTTTCCTCCGGTCGGCCTGGGCCGTCGCCTGGCGGCGATGTTCTACGACTTCCTGCTATGCACCGCCCTGCTGATGGTGACCACGCTGCTCTACAAGATGGTACAGATGGCGATCATCGGCGAGGCGCGCTTGCGCGAGTTGAGCGAGGCTGGCGCGCTGGATGGCGACCCACTGCTGTCGACTATCCTGCTGTTCGCCCTGTTCGGCTTCTTCGCCAAGTTCTGGACCCACAATGGCCAGACCCTGGGCATGCAGGTGTGGGGCGTAAGGGTGCAGAACGCCGATGGCAGCGCCATCAGCCTGTGGCAGGCGCTGCTGCGCTTCCTGGTCTCGATTGCCTCGTGGCTGTGCCTGGGGTTGGGGTTCATCTGGTCGTTGATCGACAAGCGCAAGCGCAGCTGGCATGACATCTACTCGGAAACCCAGCTGGTGCGCATTCCCAAGCAGAAGAAATAACCCAGCAGCAAACGCGCATGAAAAAGCCGACCCTGAGGTCGGCTTTTTCATTTCACAGCCAGGCCATCAGCCCGCCCTGCGCAGTAACCAGAAACCAGCCAATGCACAGACCCCGGCCGGGATCACCACCGCCAGCAGCGGCGGGAAGCCGAACACCTGGCTCGACGGGCCAAGCAGGTCCTGAGCGATGCGGAACACAAAGCCCACCAGCACGCCGGTGAACACGCGCTGGCCCAGGGTGACCGAGCGCAGCGGGCCGAAGATGAAGGAGATCGCCATCAGCACCAGGGCAGCGGTGACTACCGGTTGCAGGATCTTGGTCCAGAACGCCAGCCAGTAGCGGGCGTTATTAAGGCCTTGGTCGGCCAGGTAGTGGATGTAGTCCCACAGGCCAGTGATCGACAGCGATTCCGGCGCCAACACCACGGTGTTGAGCAAATCCGGGGTCACCGAGACGTCCCAGCGCTCTTGGTCAGCCTTCACCACTTCGGTGTGATCACCCCGAAAGAAGGTGGTGCTGACATCGTTCAGCACCCAGTGATCGTTCTCGTACTGGGCGCGACGGGCGAAGCTGGAAGTGATGATCTTGCGCTCTTCATCGAAACGGTAGCGGGTCACCCCCAGCAGCAGGCCATTGGGCTGCACCGAGTTGATGTGCACGAACTCGTCGCCCTGGCGGTGCCACATGCCGCGTTTGGAGCTCTGCGCTTCGCCGCCGCCCTGGGCCAGGGAACGCTCGGCCTGGGCCTTGTTCTCGGTCACCGGAGCTACGTACTCGCCGACCAGCAGGCCAACCAGCATCAGCACCAGCATCGGCTTCATCACCGCCCAGACGATACGCCCGATGGACACACCGGCAGCGCGCATGATGGTCAGCTCGCTGCTGCTGGCCAGGCTACCCAGGCCGATCAGGCAGCCGATCAGCGCGGCCATCGGCAGCATGTCGTAGACCCGTCGTGGCGCGGTGAGCAGCACGAAGCTGCTGGCATCCATCAGCGTGTAGGTGTCGCTCAAATCGCCCATCTCGTCGATGAAGGCGAACAGCGAGGCCAGGCCGAGGATGATCCCCAGCACGGCCAGGATGGCCAGCAGCACGCTCTGGCCGATGTAGCGATCGAGCTTAACCACGGGCCACCTCCGCACGACGCGAAGCCTGCTTCAGGCGCAACGGCTCCCAGTACATCAGCGCAAGGCCAATGAGCAGGAACAGCCCATGAACCCACCAGATACCCAGGGAAATCGGCAACTTGCCCTTCTCGAGGGCGCCGCGAACGGAAATCAGCATCGTCAGGTAGGCCATGTACAGAAGAATCGCCGGCAGCAGCTTGAGGAAGCGGCCCTGGCGCGGGTTGACCTTGGCCAGCGGTACCGCCAGCAGGGTCACGATGAATACCAGCAGCGGCAGCGACAGCCGCCATTGCAGCTCGGCACGCTCGCGCAGGCCGTCGTGGCCGAACAGCTCGCGGGTAGGAATGGCTTCGCGCTCGGTCACCTCCTCGGCGACCTCAGGCTTGGGCAGCAGCACGCCATAGGTGTCGTACTTGATGGCGCGGTAATCGGCCTGGCCAGGGTTACCGTCGTAGCGATAGCCGTTCTGCAGGATCAGGTAGCGGTTGCCGTCGGCCTGCACTTCCTGGTGGCCTGTCTCGGCGACCAGCACCGACGGGGCACGGTCCTTGGTCTTGTCCTGGTTGAAGCGCTTCTCGGAAATGAACACACCGCCGAGGTTGATGCGGTCATCCGACAGTTGCTCGGTGTAGGTGACCCGCGAGCCGTCGCGCAGGGTCTGGAAGCGGCCTGGCACCAGGGTGTCGAACTCGGTCAGAGCATCCTGCTGGTTGATGATCTGCTGCACCTGGGCAACGCCTTGCGGGGCCAAGCCCAGGCTCAGCCAGGCCACCAGCAGGGCGACCAGCGCCGCCGGGGCCATGGTCAGGCCGAGCAGGCGCTGCTGGCTCATGCCGGTGGCCGACAGCACGGTCATTTCGCTTTCCAGGTACAACCGGCCATAGGCCAGCAGGATACCGAGGAACAGCCCCAGGGGCAGGATCAGTTGCAGGAACCCCGGCAGGCGAAAACCCATGATCAGGAACAGCACGCCCGGGTCGAGGGCGCCCTGGGCGGCCTGCGCCAGGTACTTGATGAAACGCCCGCTCATGATGATCACCAGCAGCACGGCGCTGACGGCACTCAAGGTCACCAGGACCTCGCGGGACAGATAACGGAAGACGATCAAACCAGACACTCCTGGGTTGTCAGGGGCAGGCGGCCAGACGTTGGCGCCGACAATGACTTAGTACAGCCAAACCAATGCCGGTTCGCTCAAGTGGCGAACCTCCATGTGAAGTGGCGGCATTATCCTGTGATTGGTCGCGCCTGTCACTTGGCCGCGAGCGTTTCCTCCCGATCACCGGGCTGTGTGCCGCCAATCGCTTAAATACACGGCCTCGGGGTTGTCATCGAGGCTGCGCCAAGCTCACACTGGCAGACTTTCCACTGGCGCGCGGCCCACAAGGTTGCGGCCAGACCGCAATTGATCATTCGGGGAACCTGACATGGAATTGGTTGTAAAAAGCGTCGCCGCAGCATCCGTGAAAACCGCCACCCTGGTCGTGCCGGTCGGCGAAGGCCGCAAGTTCGGCGCCGTTGCCAAGGCCATCGATGCCGCCAGCGAAGGTGCAATCAGCGCGCTGCTCAAACGTGGCGACCTGGCCGGTAAACCGGGCCAGACCCTGCTGCTGCACAGCCTGCCAGGCCTCAAGGCCGAGCGCGTACTGCTGGTAGGTAGCGGCAAGGACGAAGCCCTGGGCGATCGCGCCTGGCGCAAGCTGGTCGCCAGCGTCGCCGGTGTGCTGCGCAGCCTCGGTGGCAGCGATGCGGTGCTGGCCCTGGATGACATCGCCGTCACCGGCCGCGACGGCCACTATGGCAAGTACCGCCTGCTGGCCGAAACCCTGCTCGACGGCAGCTATGTGTTCGACCGTTTCAAGAGCCAGAAGGCCGAACCCCGCGCCCTGAAGAAAGTCACCCTGCTGGCTGGCAAGGCCGGCCAGGCCGAGGCCGAGCGTGCGGTCAAGCACGCCAGCGCCATCACCACCGGCATGGCTTTCACTCGCGACCTGGGCAACCTGCCGCCGAACGTCTGCCACCCAGGCTTCCTCGCCGAGCAGGCCAAGGAGCTGGGCAAAGCCCACAAAGGCCTGAAGGTCGAAGTGCTGGACGAGAAGAAGATCAAGGACCTGGGCATGGGCGCGTTCTACGCCGTAGGCCAGGGCAGCGACCAGCCCCCGCGCCTGATCGTGCTCAACTACCAGGGCGGCAAGAAGGCCGACAAACCGTACATGCTGGTGGGCAAGGGCATCACCTTCGACACCGGCGGCATCAGCCTCAAGCCTGGCGCCGGCATGGATGAAATGAAGTTCGACATGTGTGGCGCCGCCAGCGTGTTCGGCACCCTGCGCGCCGTGCTGGAGCTGCAACTGCCAATCAACTTGGTGTGCCTGCTGGCCTGCGCCGAGAACATGCCCAGTGGTAACGCAACCCGCCCAGGCGACATCGTCACCACCATGAGCGGGCAGACCGTCGAAATTCTCAACACCGACGCCGAAGGCCGCCTGGTGCTGTGCGACACCCTGACCTACGCCGAGCGCTTCAAGCCCCAGGCGGTGATCGACATCGCCACCCTCACCGGCGCCTGCATCGTTGCCCTGGGCAGCCACACCTCGGGCCTGATGGGCAACAACGACGAGCTGGTCGGCCAACTGCTCGACGCCGGCAAGCGCGCCGACGACCGCGCCTGGCAGCTGCCGCTGTTCGACGAGTACCAGGAGCAACTGGACAGCCCATTCGCCGACATCGCCAACATCGGCGGCCCGAAGGCCGGCACCATCACCGCCGGTTGCTTCCTGTCGCGCTTCGCCAAGGCCTACAACTGGGCGCACCTGGACATCGCTGGTACCGCCTGGATCAGCGGTGGCAAGGACAAGGGCGCCACTGGCCGCCCAGTGCCGCTGCTGACCCAATACCTGCTCGACCGCGCCGGCGCCTGAGGCCGCTGGCCTGCGCCTTCGGGCGCAGGCTGCGGCGACGATCATGAGCAAAGTCGACTTCTACATCCTGCCCACCGACTCCCTCGCAGCCCGTCTGGACTTCGCCTGCAAGCTGTGCGAAAAGGCCTGGCGCCTGGGCCATCGGGTCTACCTGCACTGCCAGGATGCCGAGCAGCGCGCCACGCTGGACGAACGCCTGTGGCAGTTCAAGGGCGAGGCCTTCGTGCCCCACGACCTGGCCGAGGCACATGCCGACGCCGTGGTCGCCCTGGGCCTGGGTGAGCAGGCAGGCGAGCACCGCGACCTGCTGATCAACCTGGGCGCTGGCGTTCCGGGTTTCGTCGGCCAGTTCGAACGCGTGGCCGAGATCGTGGTGGAGGAGCCGAGCATCCGCCAGTCCGCTCGCGAGCGGTTCCGTTTCTACCGTGAACAGGGCTATGCTCTGCAAGACCACCGCTTACAGCGACTTTGACGACGATGGACAAGCCTTCCTCCCTGCCCCAATCCGCTCACCTGCTCGACGACCTGGAGTCGATTCGCCAGTTGCTGGGCGATGCCGACCTGCAGCCGCCCTTGCTGACCGAAACGGTCGAGCAGATCCCCCTGCTGCTGGATGAACCTGCCCCACAGGCTGCGCCCGAGGCCACTCCGGCACCAGCCGATGACCCGCAAGCGCGCCGCCAGGACACCCTGCTGCACCTGGACAGCGAGATGCGCGCCGCTGCGCAGCTGATCATGCAGGACGTGATCAACGACTTCATTCCGCATATCGAGACCGAAGTGAAACGCCGGCTCGAGGCGCGCATGGAGCGGTTGCTCAAGCGTTCCGAGTAAACAGGAACATTCGCAGCTTATCGCCTGAAACTCCCGGCTCCGTTATACTCTTCGGCTTTTCCGTATTTATGCCTAAGGGTCCCGCCGCGCATGGATAAGACCTACCAGCCGCACGCCATCGAAACTTCCTGGTACAACACTTGGGAGTCCGAGAACTACTTCGCCCCACAAGGTGCAGGCGAGTCCTACACCATCATGATTCCGCCGCCGAACGTGACCGGCAGCCTGCACATGGGCCATGGCTTCAACAACGCCATCATGGACGCGCTGATTCGCTTTCGCCGCATGCAGGGCCGCAACACCCTGTGGCAGCCAGGCACCGACCACGCCGGTATCGCTACCCAGATGCTGGTAGAGCGCCAGCTCGAGGCCAAGGGCCAGAACCGTCATGACCTGGGCCGCGAAAAGTTCCTGGAAAAGGTGTGGGAGTGGAAAGACCAGTCCGGCGGCAACATCAGCCGGCAGATTCGCCGCCTGGGCTCGTCGGTGGACTGGAGCCGCGAGCGCTTCACCATGGACGACGGCCTGTCCGAGGCGGTCAAGGAAGCCTTCGTACGCCTGCACGAGGACGGCCTGATCTACCGCGGCAAGCGCCTGGTCAACTGGGACACCAAGCTGCACACCGCCATCTCCGACCTGGAAGTCGAGAACCACGACGAGAAAGGCCACCTGTGGAACCTGCGCTACCCGCTGGCCGATGGCGCCAAGACCGCAGAAGGCAAGGACTACCTGGTGGTCGCCACCACCCGTCCGGAAACCCTGCTCGGTGACGTCGCCGTCGCCGTGAACCCAAGCGATGAGCGCTATCAGGCGCTGATCGGCAAGTTCGTCGAGCTACCGCTGGTCGGCCGCCTGATCCCGATCGTCGCCGACGACTATTGCGACCCCGAGTTCGGCACCGGCTGCGTGAAGATTACCCCGGCCCACGACTTCAACGACTACGAAGTCGGCAAGCGCCACAACCTGCCGCTGCTGAACATCTTCGACAAGAACGCCAGCGTGCTGGCCGCGGTGCAGGCATTCAACCTGGACGGCAGCATCAACGACCAGGTCGACACCAGCCTCCCCGCCCAGTACGCAGGCCTCGACCGCTTCGTCGCGCGCAAGCAGATGGTCGCCGACCTGGACGCCCAGGGCCTGCTGGTGAGCATCGACGACCACGGCCTGAAGGTGCCCAAGGGCGACCGCTCCGGCACCGTCATCGAGCCGTGGTTGACCGACCAGTGGTACGTCTCCACCAAGCCGCTGGCCGAGCCTGCCATCGAAGCCGTGGAAGACGGCCGCATCCAGTTCGTGCCCAAGCAGTACGAGAACATGTACTTCTCCTGGATGCGCGATATCCAGGACTGGTGCATCAGCCGCCAGCTGTGGTGGGGCCACCGCATTCCGGCCTGGTACGACGAGGCCGGCCGGGTCTACGTCGGGCGCAACGAAGAGGAAGTGCGTGCCAAGCACAACCTCGGCGCGGAGGTCACCCTGCGCCAGGACGACGACGTGCTCGACACCTGGTTCAGCTCGGGCCTGTGGACCTTCTCCACCCTGGGCTGGCCGGAGAAGACCGACTTCCTCAAGACTTTCCACTCCACCGACGTGCTGGTCACCGGCTTCGACATCATTTTCTTCTGGGTCGCCCGGATGATCATGCTGACCATGCACCTGGTGAAAAACGAAGACGGCACCCCGCAGGTGCCGTTCAAGACCGTCTACGTCCACGGCCTGGTACGTGATGGCCAGGGCCAGAAGATGTCCAAGTCCAAGGGCAACGTCCTCGACCCGCTGGACATCGTCGACGGCATCACCCTCGACGCCCTGCTGGAAAAACGCACCAGCGGCATGATGCAGCCCAAGCTTGCCGAGAAGATCGCCAAGCAGACCAAGGCCGAGTTCCCCGAAGGCATCGCCAGCTACGGCACCGACGCCCTGCGCTTCACCTTCTGCTCGCTGGCCTCCACCGGCCGCGACATCAAGTTCGACATGGGCCGCGTCGAAGGCTACCGCAACTTCTGCAACAAGATCTGGAACGCCGCCCGCTACGTGCTGGACAAAGGCGAGGACTGCGGCCAGAACGGCGAGGCCTATGAGCTGTCGCTGGCCGACCGCTGGATCATCTCGCAGCTGCAACGCACCGAAGCTGAAGTGACCCGCCAGCTCGAGCAGTTCCGCTTCGACCTGGCCAGCCAGGCGCTGTACGAGTTCATCTGGAACCAGTACTGCGACTGGTACCTGGAGCTGTCCAAGCCGGTGCTGTGGGACGAGAACGCCCCAGTCGAGCGCGCCCGTGGCACCCGCCGCACCCTGGTACGCGTACTGGAAGTGGCGCTGCGCCTGGCGCACCCGTTCATGCCGTTCATCACCGAGGAAATCTGGCAGCGCATCGCGCCGCTGGCCGGTATCGATGGCAAGACCATCATGCTGCAACCTTGGCCGGTGGCGAATGAAAGCCGCATCGACGTGGGCGCCGAAGGCGATATCGAGTGGCTGCAACAGCTGATGGTCGGCCTGCGCAACATTCGCGCGGAAATGAACATCGGCCCAGGCAAGCCCCTGCCGCTGTTCCTGAAGAACGCCAACGCCGATGACCAGCGCCGCCTGCTGGAAAACGAAGCGCTGCTGAAGAAACTGGCCAAGGTCGAGTCGTTCACCGTACTCGGCGAGCAGGACGAAGCGCCGCTGTCGGCCACTGCGCTGGTGGGTGACCTGCAGGTGCTGGTGCCGATGGCCGGGCTGATCGACAAGGACGCCGAACTGGCTCGCCTGAACAAGGAGATCCAGCGCCTGCAAGGTGAAGTCGCGCGCGTAGGTGGCAAGCTGTCCAACGCCGCCTTCGTCGACAAGGCGCCGCCTGCGGTGATCGAGAAAGAACGCGCCAAGCTGGCCGAGTCCGAACAGGCCCTGGCCAACTTCACCGAGCAGCACGCGCGCATCGCTGCGTTGTAACCTGACATTGCTGATCTGACCTGCGAGGGCTACGCCCTCGTTCGCGGCCAAGGCCGCTCCTACAGGAATAGCGCTGCCTTCATGGCACACCACTATCCTGTAGGAGCGGCCTTGGCCGCGAATGGGCCGCACAGCGGCCCCTGGCCAGCACCTGCAACACCGGACCCAAGCATGACCCCGAGCAAACCCACCCTGCACCCCCGCAACCGCCACCAGGGCCGCTACGACTTCCCAGCCCTGATCAAGGCGCACCCGGACCTGGCCCGCTTCACCATCACCAACCCCCACGGCAAGCCCAGCATCGACTTCGCCAACCCCGAGGCCGTGCGCGTGTTCAACCGCGCCCTGCTCAAGGCCCAGTACGGCATCCAGCACTGGGACATTCCCGCCGACTACCTGTGCCCCCCCATTCCGGGCCGGGCCGACTATATCCACGTGCTGGCCGACCTGCTGGCCGAGGACAACGCCGGGCAGATACCCCGTGGGCCCCAGGTACGCGCGCTGGACATCGGCGTCGGCGCCAACTGTATCTACCCGCTGCTTGGCCACAGCGACTACCGCTGGCGCTTCCTGGGCTCGGACATCGACGCCACGGCCCTGGCCTCGGCCAAGGCTATCGTCCAAGCCAACGGCCTTGGCAAAGCCATCGCCCTGCGCCAGCAGGCCAACCGCAAGCACATCCTCAGCGGCCTGCTGCAGGACGGCGAGCGCTTCGACCTGACCCTGTGCAACCCGCCCTTCCACAGCTCTCGCGAAGAGGCCACCCGCGGCAGCCAGCGCAAATGGAAAAACCTGGGCAAGCAGGACCCCAGCCGCAAGCTGCCAGTGCTGAACTTCGGCGGGCAGAACAATGAACTGTGGTGCGAGGGCGGCGAGATCCGCTTCGTCACCCAATTGGTGAGCGAAAGCGTGCAGTACGGCGAGCACGTGCTGTGGTTCACCAGCCTGGTGTCCAAGGCCAGCAACCTGCCTGGCCTCGAGGCGGCGCTGAAGAAGGCGGGGGTAAAGGCCCTGCGCATCCATGAAATGGGCCAGGGTCAGAAGCAGAGCCGCATGCTCGCCTGGAGCTTCCAGGACGATGCCGCGCGCCAGGCCTGGCATGCCTCACGAGGCAAACCGCAGGCATGAAAAAACCGCGCCCGGGCTAGCCGGGCGCGGCTTCGTCAAAGCATCGACAATTACTTGTTGACGGCGTCGGTCAGCACTTTGGCTGGAACGAACTTGACGACTTTCTTGGCAGCGATTTCGATGGCAGCGCCAGTCGAAGGGTTGCGACCGGTGCGGGCAGGACGCTCGGAGACTTTCAGCTTGCCGATGCCTGGCAGAGTGATTTCAGCGCCGTTTTCCAGTTGGTCGGCAACGATCTGGCCCAGTTGCTCCAGTGCGTTCTTGGCGGTTGCTTTCGGCGCGCTGATCGACTCGGCGATATCGGCAATCAGTTGGTCTTTGGTCAAAGCCATGGTGGTGTTCCTTCCCTATCAAATCAGAGGTATGCAGCTGCTTCTTCGTTATCGGGCCAGCCCAGAAAATCTCCAGCGAGCCGCGCCAATCGCGTATGTAGATACGAAAATCGGCGTTTGGTTCGACACATCGAAAGCAAGCTGCCAGTAATGCGCCACCCCAAGGGGCACAAGACCGCGCAAAGCTACCACAGGAATAGATAAATATCCGCTGCCGACCCCGTTTTTATGCAGGTTTTTCGGGCCCTTGGGGTAAAAAATCAATAATTTGCACAAAAAACCAGCAACAGGCATTTCTGCCACCATCTGACCACTGCATCGCCCCCACCCTGCGCTAAACTAGGCGCCTTTTTGCAGCGCGGCACCGCCCCGCCCCAACCCGTTGAGAATCCCATGCCAATCCGTCATTGCATCGTTCACTTGATCGACAAGAAGCCCGATGGCAGCCCTGCCGTGCTGCATGCCCGCGATACCGAGCTGGCAGCCTCCGACGCCATCGAAAACCTCTTGGCTGACCTCAATGACAGCTACAACGCCAAGCAAGGCAAGGCCTGGGGCTTCTTCCACGGCGAGTCCGGCGCCTACCCGTTCAGCGGCTGGCTCAAGCAGTACCAGGACGCCGAGCAGGACTTCACCGCCTTCACCCGCGTCGCCGTGGAACACCTGCAGAAACTGATGGAAGAGTCCAACCTGTCGGTGGGCGGCCACGTGCTGTTCGCCCATTACCAGCAGGGCATGACCGAATACCTGGCCATCGCCCTGCTGCACCACAGCGAAGGCGTGGCAGTGAACGCCGAACTCGACGTCACGCCCTCGCGCCACCTGGACCTTGGCCAGTTGCACCTGGCCGCACGCATCAACCTGTCCGAATGGAAGAACAACCAGAACTCCAAGCAGTACATCTCGTTCATCAAGGGCAAGAACGGCAAGAAGGTGTCGGATTACTTCCGCGACTTCATCGGCTGCCAGGAAGGCGTGGACGGCCCCGGTGAAACCCGCACCCTGCTCAAGGCGTTCAGCGACTATGTCGAGAGCGAAGACCTGCCCGAGGAAGCCGCGCGGGAGAAAACCCAGACCCTGGTGGACTACGCCACCAGCCAGACCAAACGGGGCGAGCCAGTGACCCTGGACGAACTGTCGAGCCTGATCGATGAAGACCGCCCCAAGGCGTTCTACGACCATATCCGCAACAAGGACTACGGCCTGTCGCCGGAGATTCCCGCCGATAAGCGCACCCTCAACCAGTTCCGCCGCTTCACCGGCCGCGCCGAAGGTCTGTCGATCAGCTTCGAGGCGCATCTGCTGGGTTCGAAGATCGAGTACGACGAAGAGGCTGGCACCCTGGTGATCAAGGGCCTGCCAACCCAGCTGATCGACCAGCTCAAGCGCCGCAAGGACTAAACCTAAGCAGGTACACCGGCATAGGAGGCCACCAGCGCCTCCTTGGCCGACTTGCGCAACTTCTTCACCAGACGCTCCTGGCGCAGCGCCTCGCCCTTGTCGGGCCACTGCTCCACATACACCAGCGCCTGCGCCGGGCTGGTCTTGAAATAGCTCGCGCCCTGCCCCTTCTGATGCTTGAGAAAGCGCCGCTGCGGGTCATCGCTGATGCCGCAGTACAACGAGCCATTGGCGGCGCGCACCAGGTAGACGAACCAGGGTTTTGCGCTGGGGTTATCGGAAGCTTCGTTCACGGTGCGTCGCGGCCTGCTTGGGAAGCGCTCAGCTTACCCGCTCAGCGACCTTGCTGAAACGCTCGCAGCCCCTTCAAGGCCTGCTGGCGTACCTTGTTGCGCACGATCGGCGACCAGCCCAACAGCAGGCCGGGGGTGCCCAAGGCCTGGCGCGACCAGCGCCACAGGTCGAAGCTGTCGTCGTGCTGGCAGATCAGACCATCACGGAATACGAAGCTTGCCTGGATATCGTTGACCACCGTGCGGCCGGTCTGGCTGAACAGGTAGGTGGCGACCCAATGCGCAGTGCCATTGCGTTCATCGGCGCGCACGCTGTCGAAGGTCAGGGAAAAGTCCTTGGCGCGGGTGGTGAGCATGCGCCACATGTCGCCCACGTCCTTGCCGTGCAACGTACCGAAGGCTGGGTCGCTGAAGACGATGTCATCGCTGTAGCAGGCCACCATGGCTTCGGCGTCCAAACGCTGGAATGCCTGGTAGAAACGGGTGACGAGGGCACTGTTGGCATGGCTCATGAGGCTGCTGTCCGTCCAGGGAGTCGAAGGCTGAACGATAAGCCGCCGGAAGGTTTTGCGCCATGTGCATTAGTGCCATGAATGGGGCTGGCGCCCTCAGACCCGCTCGCTGCGGGCCCGCACATGCAGGGCCCGCCCGGCACCCAGGCCGAACACGATCGCGCCGATGCCCAGCACCGCGAAGATCCACCCTATCGCCGCCCAACCGCCAGTGAAGTCGTGCACCAACCCCACCGCGAACGGCCCCATCGACGCCAGGGTGTAGCCCACCCCCTGGGCCATGCTCGACAGGTTGGCCGCCACGTGCGAGTCCTTCGAGCGCAGCACGATCAGGGTCAACGCCAGGGCGAAGGTACCACCCTGCCCCAATCCCAATAGGATCGCCCAGCCCCACAAGCCGGACATCGGCGCATACAGGCAGCCGAACAGCCCGGCCAGGGTCACTACCATCACCACCACGATGGCCAGCCGCTGGTCCTTGCCGCGGGTTGCCAGCCATGGGGCACTGAGCGAGCTGATCAGTTGCACCAGCACCGACCCGGACAGTACCAACCCAGCCTCGGTCGGGCTCAGCCCGCGTCCGATAAGAATCGATGGCAGCCAGCCAAAGACGATATAGGCCAGGGAAGACTGCAAGCCCATGTACAAAGTCACCTGCCAGGCCAGCGGATCACGCCACAGGCCGCGCACGCGGTAGGCCACCTTGTGGGCCCCATGCCCCTGTCGAGCCTGGGGCAACCACACCAGCATCGCCAGCAATGCAGGCAGCAACCAGAAGCCGAGCCCAACCGACCAGCTGTTATCGAAGTGCTGGCTGAGCGGCACGGTGCTGCCCGCCGCCACCGCTGCGCCCAGGCACAAGGCCATGGTGTAGACGCCAGTCAGGGTGCCGGCCTGCTTCGGGAAGTCGCGCTTGACGATGCCTGGCAGCAGCACGCCAATGATGCCGATGCTCGCGCCTGCCATGAGGCTGCCAACGAACAGCCCGGTTGCCCCCAGGGCACTGCGCACCAGGATGCCCAACGCCAGGGTCAGCAGGATGCCGAGGATGACCCGCTCGCTGCCGAAACGCCGCGCCAGGAGCGGCGCCAAGGGGGCGAACAGGCCCAGGCAGAGCACTGGCAGGGTAGTCAGAAGGCCGGCCGCAGAGGCATTGAGCCCAAGCTCCGCCGAAACCTGGCTCAGGATCGGCGCCATGCTCGACAGCGCCGGGCGCAGGTTCAGCGCCACCAGCACCAGGCCCAGCAGCAACAGCCAGGGGCGACGCAACAGCACAGGTTGTTGCTGTACCTGCTCGTCGTCGGCTTCGGCGTCGATCAGCAGCTCGTCGAGTTCGGGTTCGGCTTTGGCGCGGGTGGGTATCAGTTGTTCAGACATGGGCAGCAGGCACTCAGGATTCGATAAGAGCCCGGCTCAGGCGCTTGGCCGCGTCCGGGTCGCGTTGTTCGATGGCGTCGACGATCTGTACGTGCAGGTCGAATACCCGCGGGTTGCGCGGGCGCACGCTCATGTTGTGTTGCACAGCGGCAGCGACGACGCTGGAAAAGTAGCGATACAACTCACTCAACGCGGGGTTGTGCGCGGCGTCTACCAGGCGCTGGTGAAACACCAGATCGCAGGCGACGTAGGTGTCCAGGTCGCCATGAAAATGCGCGCCACTGCGTTGCAACGCCTCGCGCAGGCCTTGCAGGTCTTGCTCGGTACGTCGCAGAGCGGCCAGCCCGATGGCTTCGGCCTCGAGGATGCAGCGGGTCTCGCGGGCCTGCTCCACCGTGCAGCGCGACATCGCCTGCACGGCTTGCAAAGGGTCTTGGGCAGTACGCAGGTAGCTGCCATCGCCTTGACGAACCTCCACCAATCCGCTGAAAGCCAGGACGCGCATGGCTTCACGCACGGTGTTCCGGCTGATACCCAACTCCAGCGCCAGCTCAGGCTCGGTGGGCAGGCGCTGGCCTACTTCCCAAGCGCCTTGGGCGATGCGCTCACGTAACTGGTCCACGGCCTGCTCCACCAGGGAACGCTTTATCAACAGCGACATACCAACGTCCAGTCATAGGATGAATTTACAAGTTGCAACAGTAACGCCGAAAAGCATCGCGGGGCAAGCCCGCTCCCACAGGTACGGCACTGCTCTTGAATTCAGTGCTGTACCCCGGCAGTCATTGAGCGAAGCCGACTGGCCGCTGCTCGATCACTTGCAACGCTGGCTCGGCGGCCAGCCCTGGCGCCAACTGCCGCCGGGTCG
>NZ_JBNNVR010000104.1:0-17654 GCF_050280645.1 Pseudomonas sp. NPDC089554 | reverse complement strand
TGCCGAGCCAGGCGTGCCGCTGGACGCCGACGCGCTGGAAGACCTGTTCCACTTCCTTGGCCAGTACGACCTGCTCAGCGCGCAAGACGCCGCCCAGCGCGAAAGCTACGCCACCAAGGCCGCCGCCACGCGCCAGGGCCTGTGGACGCGGGTGCTGCACCAATACCTGTTCTTCCGCATTCCGCTGTGGCGCCCCGACCCGTTTCTCAACCGCGCCTGGCCGGTGCTGCACCGCCATGGCGGTTGGATCCTGCGCCTTGGCCTGCCGTTGCTGCTGGCGCTGGGGCTGTTCCTGGTGATCCGCGACTGGTCACGCTTCATCGCCACCTTCCCACACCTGTTCAGCTTCGGCGGCGTGCTGGCGTTCGGCATCGCGCTGACCTTCGCCAAGCTGTGCCACGAGTTCGGCCATGCCTTCATGGCCAAGCGCGCCGGCTGCCGGGTGCAGAGCATGGGGCTGGCGTTCATGGTGTTGCTGCCAATGTTCTACACCGACGTCAGTGATGCCTGGCGGGTCAGTGATCGACGTTCACGCTTGCTGATCGACGCCGGCGGGATCTTCGCCGAGCTGGTGCTGGCGGTGCTGGCGCTGCTGGCCTGGTCGCTGCTGCCCGACGGGCCAGCGCGCACGGCAGCGTTCATGCTGGCCAGCGCCACCTGGATCACCACCCTGGCGATCAACCTCAACCCGTTCATGCGTTTCGACGGTTATTTCATCATCAGCGACTTGTGGGGCATCGAGAACCTGCAAAACCGCGCCTTCGCTTTGTGCCGCTGGCGCCTGCGCGAGGCACTGTTCGGCTATGGCGAGCCGCCCCCCGAGGCCTGGCCTGCGCCCATGCACAAGCGCCTGCTGGTGTGGGGCTACGGTGCCTGGCTGTGGCGCGCGGTGTTGTTCCTGGGCATCGCCCTGGCGGTGTATCACCTGTTCTTCAAGGTGCTGGGCATCTTCCTGATGGTAGTGGAGCTGGTGTGGTTCATCGGCCTGCCGGTGTGGAAGGAAATGCAGCAATGGTGGCAACGCCGCGAGCAGGCCGAGCCGCGCAAGGTGTTGCTGACTGGCGGGGCTCTGGTGCTGCTGCTGTTGCTGCTGGCCGTGCCTTGGCGCAGTGCGGTGGAGGTGCCAGCGCTGCTCGAGGCGGCGCGGGTGGGTGTGCTGCATGCGCCGGTGGCGGCACGCCTGAAGGCGGTGCATGTGCAGGATGGCCAGGCGGTGCAACAAGGCGAGCTGCTGATGGAGCTGGAGTCGCCCGACCTGGACTCGCGCCAAGCCATCGTGCGCCGCGAAATCGACATCCTGCAATTGATGCTGCGGCGTCAGTCTGGCCGCAGCGCCACCGCCAGCGACGCCGGCATTCTCGAGCAGCGCCTGGCCGAGGCGGTGGCGGAGTTCCGCGGCATTGCCGCGCAGCGCGAGCGCCTGCAACTGCGTGCGCCCCAGGCCGGCGTGCTGCGTGACCTGCCGGCCAACCTCGTGCCCGGCCAGTGGCTGGGGGGCGGGCAGGTGCTGGCGCGGGTGGTCGAGCCGGGCCTGCGCCTGCGTGGTTACCTGGCCGAGGATGCATTGTGGCGCGTCGGCCCTGGCAGCGAAGGGCGCTTCATCGCCGACGACCCGGCCCGTGCGGCGCTGGACGTGCGCCTTGAGCAAGTGGATGCCACCGGGGTGGGCTTCCTGGAAATCGAAGCGCTGGCCTCCGACCGCCACGGCCCGATTGCCGTGCGCCGCGATGCCCAGCAGCGGGCCGAACCGCTGCAAGCCCAGTATGGCGCGCGCCTGGCCTTGCTCGACGAGGCCGGCGAGTTGCACCAGCCGCAGCGCGGCGTGGTGGTGTTGAGTGGTGTGCGTGAGTCGTTGCTGGGGGCTGCCTGGCGCCGGATGGTGGCGCTGGGGGTACGAGAGAGTGGTTTCTAGACACTGAACACAGGAGCCGGCATGCCTGACCTGCCGCGTTGTTCCCGACTACCGCTGGCCATCGACCTGGCCGGTTTGCTGCAAGCCCTGGCGCGGCTCGATACCGAGGCCTGGCAGGCGCATTTCAACCGCGACTACCACCAGGGTGATTGGAGCGGCGTGGCCCTGGTGGCTGCCGAGGATGCACCGCTGCCCTTGGCCCCCGGCCTCGGCGCGCCGGTGCACAGCGCCTGGTGGCGCGACGAGCCGGCCTGGCAGGCGCTGCTGCAACGCTGGCCCGCCAAGGTGCGTGCGGCTCGGCTGTTGCGCCTGGGGCCTGGCGCACGCATCCATGAGCACCGCGACCCCGACCTGGGCAGCCCCGGTGGCTGCTTGCGCTTGCACGTGCCGTTGCTCAGCCCCGAGGGCGTGGCGTTCCTGGTCGATGGCTTGCAGGTACCGATGCGCCCCGGTGAATGCTGGTTCCTCGACCTGTCGCGCCCGCACCGGGTAGACAACCCCAGTGCGCTGGAGCGGGTGCACCTGGTGATCGACTGCGAGGCCGACCCGGCATTGCTGTGCTTGATCGACCAGGGCCTGGCCCAGACGCCCGCCTTGCAACTGGGCAGGGCGGGGCAGGATTTCGCCCGTTTTCGCGAATGTGTCGTGGCCGACCCCGCGCTCGCACAGCGTCTGCAAGCAATGGCCGACCCACAGGCGTTCATCGCCCAGGTGCTGCTTGAGTGCGAGCGGCTGGGGCTTGAGTTTTCCGAGGCTGAGGTAAGGGGCGCGATGCGCCAGGGCAAGCAGGCGTGGAGCGACCAATGGCGAGTCTAGGCAACGAAGGTGATTTCCATGGCTGGCTGCCGATTCGCACCTGGCTGCGCGATGGCGAGTGGCGGGTGGACTGGTGCTGGTTCGGTGAAAGCCGGCTGACCCAACCGTTTTTCCGCGACGACGTGGATGTCGCCCTGCGCCTGCCGTTCAACCAGGCGCTACGCCGCGAAACCGGGCTTACGCCGCTGTTCGACTGGCAGGTGCGAAGCCCTGGCCTGGCGCCGGGGGCGCTGGTGTTCCATGCCTCGCGCTGTGGCTCCACCCTGGTGGCGCAGTTGCTGGCGAGCCTTGAGCGCAATGTGGTGCTGTCCGAGCCGCCGCCACTGGACAACCTGCTGCGTGCCCATCTGTTCGACCCGAAGGCCGCTGCCTGGCAGCCGCGAGCCGTGGAGGCGCTGCTGTCAGCTTATGGCCAGCAGCGGCGGGGCGATGAACAGCAGTTGGTGATCAAGCTCGATGCATGGAATGTGTTCGAGGCGCCGTTGCTGGCGGCCTTGTACCCGGACACCCCGCGGGTGTTCCTGTACCGCGACCCGCTGGAAATCGTCGTCTCGCAGCTGCGCCAGGCCGGCATGCACCGGGTACCGGGGTTGCTGGGGCCATCGGTGCTGGACCGCCTGCTGCCCGATGCCCAGCGCATGAGCCCGGTGGAGTACACCTGCCGGATGATTGGCGAAATTTTGCGCGCTGGGCTGGAATTGTGTCGCGATCATGGTGGTATCGCGCTGAACTACAGCGAACTACCCCACGCCACCTGGGGGCGCCTGGCGCCGTTGCTGGGGGTGATGCCGGGGGACACCGAGCACTTGCAGCAGATTGCCGCCTTCGATGCCAAGCAACCGGCCATGACCTTCAGCAGCGATACCCGGCGCAAGCGTGACGAGGCCGATGCAACGGTGCGCGAGGCGGTGCAGCGCTGGGCCTGGGCGCCTTACGCGGAGCTTGAGGCAGTGCGCCTGAGCAATGCTTGATTGGCGCCTGGAAACTGGCGTCAAAAGCCCTCAAACGGGTGTTTGTAAAAATAAAAAATTATCCGACGAGTGATGATGGCGAAATGCCTAATCCATCGGCTACGCTCAAGCCATCGTGTAGGACAATCCATCTCGGAAGTCCGTCCCCAGCCGGGGTCGCTAGCAAGGAAGCCAGACACATCATGCCAACACCCGTGGTTTCCCTTCGCCCCTGCGTGGCTGCCGACCAAGGCTTCCTGCGTGCCCTGTACGCCAGTACCCGCGCCGAAGAAATGGCCCATACCCCTTGGGACACGGCGGCGATCGAGACGTTCCTCACCCAGCAGTTCCAAGCCCAGCACGACTACTACCAAGCGCATTTCGCCGACGGCCAGTTCCTGGTCATCGAGGCGGCGGGCCAGCCCATTGGCCGCGCCTACCTGCTGTGGACCGACAGCCACCTGCAAATCATCGACACCGCACTGCTACCCGACTGGCAAGGCCAGGGCATCGGCTCGCAGCTGATGACCGAATGGCTGGTGCAGGCCGATGCCCAGGGCCTGAGTGCCGGCCTGCACGTCACGGCGCACAACCCGGCGCTGCGCCTGTACCAACGCAATGGTTTCCAGGAGGTTGGCGAGAACGGCGTGTACCTGAAGATGCGCCGCCCAGCCCTCGCCACTGCCACTCCAGCCTGAACAAGGACCCAGACATGTACGTCATGCCCACCCAGCAAGCCCTGCAAGACGCCACGGGCAGCCTTTTCCAACTGTGGATCGGCGAAGACCAGGCGCTCGATGCGCAGCTGCTCGCCGTGACCGACGGTGTGGCTATGTCGCCGCGCTACCAGTGCTTTTCGGCGGATTTCGCCCTGCCCCATGGTGTGGTCCTGCCCCAGGCGGTGTTTCGCCTGTCGCCACCCGGTGAGGAAGGCTGGCTGCTGCTGATGACCCCAACGCTACCGGACACCGATGGGCGCAATGTGCTGCAAGCGGTGTTTCACATGGACAAGCCGGCCTGAGGGCCCGAAACGGATTCCGCGGGCCAGGTGGCCCGTGCTCGCAGCACCATCAAAGGAGCGCAGTAGATGAGTGAGCCATTCCTGGGTGAAATCATTATTTTCGGCGGCAACTTCGCCCCACGCGGCTGGGCGTTCTGCCAGGGCCAGTTGCTGAGCGTCGCGCAGAACACCGCGCTGTTCTCGATCCTCGGTACCACCTACGGCGGCAACGGCCAGACCACCTTCGGCCTGCCCGACATGCGCGGTCGCAGCCCGATCGGTGCGGGGCAGGGGCCAGGCTTGACGCCGATCGAGCTGGGCGAGCAGGCCGGCACCGAGCAGGTGACCCTGACTTCGATGAACGTGCCGCCGGTAACGGTCAACATGACTCAGGTCACCGTGCCGGTGGCGATTCCGGTGGCCATCGCCGACTCCAACCTGGCCATACCGAGCAATGCCAGCGTGCTGGGTAAGTCGGTCGACAGCGCCGGTACCGGTGCAACCGTGGACATCTATTCCAGCGAGCAGCCCACCACCACACTGGCGCCGTTCACCGCGCGTCCTACGGGCGCTGCGTTTACCTCTGGCGGCAATGTGCCGATAGAAATTCGCAGCCCGTACCTGGGCGTCAACTACATCATCGCAACCGCAGGCCTGTTCCCGTCTCGTAACTGAGGACGGGTAACCGCCAAGACGGGCCATGGGGTGCACTTCGCGACCCCATGGCCCGTCGAGGTTTTCTACAACGCACGCGCCTGCGCTTACCCGGCGCGGCAGGAACAACCAGCCCCGGGGCTGATCGAGGTTCACCATGGCATTCTGGAAACGTGGCAAGCGCACCCCTCAACCTGCTGTTTCCACGCCACGGCCGAGCCTCATCCAGGCCCTGGAGCCGCGCATGATGTTCGACGCCTCGGTGGCCGTGGTCGCCGACCAGGGCGCCCAGGCCGTCGAAGCTGCCAAGGCGGCCACCGGCAAAGACACCAGCGCAGCCCCTCCCGACACCAGCAACCCCAAGGATGTCGCCGCCGCCCATGACGCCGCGCCTGGCACCGCCGCCGCGCCCGCTGCTACGGCCGGCCGGGAAGTGGTGTTCATCGACTCGGCCGTCAGCGACTACCAGAAACTCATCGCCGGCCTGCCTGAGGGCGTCGAGGTGGTGGTGCTGGACAACAGCAAGGACGGCTTCAAGCAGATTGCCGACTACCTCGCCGGGCGCACCGACGTGTCGTCCATCGACATCATCAGCCACGGCGACAAAGGCTATGTGTACTTGGCCGGCAATGCCATCTGGGGCAACCAGCTGGCCAGCCATGCGGCGGACCTGGCGCGCATCGGCGACAGCCTGGTGGCCGGTGGCGATATTCGCTTCTTCGCCTGCAATACCGGCGCTGGGGACAGCGGCCAGGCCTTCGTCAACGAAGTCGCGCGGCTGACCGGCGCCGACGTGGCAGCCTCTTCCGACTCGACCGGCAACCGTGCCAGCGAGAACTGGGCGCTGGAAACCGTGGCGGGCATCGTGGCCAGCGGTACCGGCGTGCAGCGTGGCGACGTATCGAATTTCAATACCTCGCTGGCCACCATTACGGTGACCGACACCGACGCCTCTTCGACTGCGGTCAATGGCAAGGTATCGCTGGCTGAGGCGATCCAGGCGGCCAACACCAACCTCTCGGTGGATGGCTCGGCGGCAGGTAGCAGTACCGGTGCCGATATCATTGTCTTCGACCAATCGCTCAAGGGCGCGACGATCCGCTGGAGTAGTGCCAGCGCCTTGCTGGTCACCAGTGAAATCATCATCAACGGCGATGTCGACGGCGATGGGCGCGGCGACATCATTTTCAGCGGCGACGTCAACAACAACGGCACACGCGATACCGGCGAGGCGTCTGGCCTGCAAAGCAATACCAACGGCGTGTTGACCGTTCGCAACCTCGACTTCAGGCATTTCTCCAGCAACGCCGCAGGTGGTGCCATCCGGGCCAACGGTGGCTCGATCACCATCGAAGACTCGAACTTCCAGAACAACGCAGGTTCGGTGATCAACTCGAACACCACGGCCGGCTCGACCGTGGTGATACGCAACACCACCATCCATGACAACGACACCAGCATTGTGGGCAACACTGGGATGTCCTCGCTGGTGCGCCTGGGCGGTGCCAACAACCATGTGCTCGAAAACGTGGCGATCTATCGCAACACCGGCACGCTCGCGGGGGCCGGTACCGTCGCAGGTGCCTCGGTGATCGTGCTAAGCAACGCCGGTGGTTCGGTCCGCATCATCAACAGCACCATTGCCGACAACACTTTCCTGAACACCAGCACCGGCAGCGTTACTTCCGCAGGCATAGGTTGGGTGAATGGTGGCGCTGGCACGGTCACCGTGCAGAACAGCATCATCACCGGAAACACAGTCAACGGCGCGGCACTCGATGCCGCGACCAACGGTGGTGGCGGCGGTGGCTACACCAGCACCACCAACCTGATCGGCACCTCGGTGAACTTCGTCAACGCCGCCGCCGGCGACTATCGCCTGGCCGCCAGCGCCACCAACGCCATCGACCAGGGCACGGCAAGCGGCGCGACCACCACCGACCTGCGCGGCTTCGACCGCCCACGCGGCGGCGGCGTCGATATCGGTGCATACGAGGTGCTGTACAGCGCCCCACCGGTGGTCGACCTGGACACCACCACCGGCGGCAATAACAGCACGGTTAACTACACCGGCACCCCGGTGGCGATCGTGCCGAACATCGACCTCAGCCAGACCGACGGCGACACCCAGGTCAGCGGCGCCACCCTGAGCCTTTCCGGCCAGCTCGACGGTGGCAGCGAAACCCTGACCCTGAGCGCCGCGCAGATCAGCCTGGCAGCCAGCTACGGCATCACCATCAGCGGCTCGGGCACCTCGGTGCTGGCCCTGAGCGGCGTCGCCACCCTGGCCCAGTACCGCGCCGTATTGGCCTCGGTGCAGTACAGCAACGCCAACCCCAGCCACACCTCGGGTACCCGCAGCGTGACCGTGGCGGTCAACGACGACATGGGCAGCACCGTGCGCACCGCCTCGGTGGTGGTGATGCCGCTCAATGTTCCGCCGGTGATCGGCAACGTCAACGGCGATTCCGCCAACTACAACCAGGGTGGCGGCAGCGTGCTGCTGGACACTAGCAGCAATGCCACGGTGACTGACGCCGACTCCGCGAACTTCGCTGGTGGCAACCTCACCGTGTCGGTCGGCAACGGCGTCGGTAGCGAGGACGTGCTGGGCATTCGCAACCTCGGGCAGATCGCCGTCAGCGGCGGCAATGTCACCTACGGCGGTGTCTCCATCGGTACCGTCAGTGGCGGTACCGGCGGCGCCAACCTGGTGGTGACCTTCAACGCCAATGCCAACGCGGCGGCCGTGCAGGCGCTGATAAGCAGCCTGACCTACGACAACAGCAACGCCAGCCAGGGCATCAGCCAGGCCACCCGCTCGGTGAGCATCACCGTCAACGATGGTGACGGCGGTACCTCGGCAGCGGCCACGGTCACTGTCGCGGTGCGTGAAACCGTGCCGCCGACGGCCACCATCGTGGTTGCCGACGCCGCACTGCGAATTGGCGAAACCTCGCAGGTGACCATCACCTTCAGCGAGGCCGTGACCAATTTCAGCAATGCCGACCTGACCATCGCCAACGGCACCCTCAGCAACGTCAGCAGCAGCGACGGCGGCATCACCTGGACCGCCACCTTCACCCCGACCAACAACATCACCGACGCCACCAACCTCATCACCCTGAACAACGCAGGCGTCACCGACCTTGCCGGCAATGCGGGCGTGGGCACCACCGACTCGAACAACTACGCCATCGACACCGTGCGCCCGACCGCCAGCATCGTGGTGTCCGACACGGCGCTGAGGGCTGGCGAGACCTCGCTGGTGACCATCACCTTCAGCGAAGCGGTGACCGGCTTCAGCAATGCCGACCTGACCCTGGCCAACGGCACCCTCAGCGCTGTGAGCAGCAGTGACGGCGGCATCACCTGGACCGCCACCTTCACCCCCACCAGCAACATTACCGATGCCACCAACGTCATCACCCTGAACAACGCAGGCTTCACCGACCTTGCCGGCAACGCTGGCACTGGCACCACCGACTCGAACAACTACGCCATCGACACCGCGCGCCCGACCGCGGTCATCGTGGTGGCCGACTCCAACCTGAGCGTCGGTGAAACCACCACGGTGACCATCACCTTCAGCGAGGCGGTCACAGGCTTTACCAACGCCGACCTGACCATCGCCAACGGCACCCTCAGCACCGTGAGCAGCAGCGACGGCGGCATCACCTGGACCGCCACCTTCACGCCCACCGGCAACATCCAGGACACCACCAACATCATTACCCTGGACAACACCGGGGTGACCGATGCGGCCGGCAACGCCGGCACCGGCACCACCACGTCGAACAACTACGCCATCGATACCGCGCGCCCGACCGCCACCATCGCGATGTCCGACAGCGCCCTGCGTATCGGCGAAACTTCGCTGGTAACCATCACCTTCAGCGAGCCGGTGACCGGCTTCACCAATGCCGACCTCACGGTCAGCGGCGGCACCCTCAGCGCAGTCAGCAGCAGCGATGGTGGTATTACCTGGACGGCGACCTTCACACCTACCAGCAGTATCCAGAGCACCGTCAACACCATCACCCTGGACAACACCGGGGTCGCCGACCAGGCGGGCAACGCAGGCTCAGGCACCACCGCCTCGAACAACTACGTCATCGATACCCTGCGCCCGACCGCGACCATCGTGGTGGCCGATACCAACCTGACCGTGGGCGAGACCACCACGGTGACCATCACCTTCAGCGAAGCGGTGAGCGGTTTCACCCTGGCCGACCTGACCGCGCCCAACGGCACCCTGAGCAATTTGTCTTCCAGCGATGGCGGCATCACCTGGACCGCCACCCTGACCCCTGCCACCAATGTGCAGGACGCCACCAACGTCATCACCCTGGCCAACACCGGCATCGCCGACCTGGCCGGCAACGCAGGCAGCGGCACCACCGACTCGAACAACTTCGCCATCAGCACCCGGCAACCCACCGCGAGCATCGTGGTGGCCGACACCAACCTGAGCATCGGTGAGACCACCACGGTGACCATCACCTTCAGCGAGCAGGTCACAGGCTTCACCCTGGCCGACCTGACCGTGGCCAACGGTACCTTGAGTGGCTTGTCCACCAGCGATGGCATTACCTGGACCGCCACCCTGACCCCCACCAGCAACGTGCAGGACGCCACCAACGTCATCGTCCTGGACAACACTGGCGTGGTCGGTGTCGATTCGGGCAGCGCGGGCACCGGCACCAGCACCTCGACCAACTACACCATCGATACCATACGCCCGACCGCCACCATCGTGATGGCCGACACCAACCTGGGCATCGGTGAGACCTCGCAGGTGACCATTATCTTCAGCGAGCCGGTCACCGGCTTCACCAACGCCGACCTGACGGTCAGCGGCGGTAACCTCAGCACGGTCAGCAGCAGCGATGGCGGGCTGACCTGGACGGCGACCTTCACGCCCAGCGGCGCCAGCCAGAGCACCGGCAATGTCATCATGCTGGACAACACCGGGGTCACCGACCAGGCTGGCAACGCCGGCAGCGGTACCACCAACTCGAACAGCTACACCGTCGATACCATCCGCCCGACCGCGACCATCGTGGTAGCCGACCCCAACCTGACCGTGGGCGAAACCACCCTGGTGACCATCACCTTCAGCGAAGCGGTGAGTGGTTTCACCCTGGCCGACCTGAACGTGCCCAACGGAACCCTGACTGGGTTGTCTTCCGCCGATGGCGGCATCACCTGGACCGCGACCTTCACCCCCTCCGCCAATGTGCAGGACGCCACCAACGTCATCACCCTGACCAACACCGGTGTCGTCGACCAGGCCGGTAACGCCGGCACCGGCACCACCAGCTCGAACAACTTCACCATCAACACCCAGCAACCCGTTGCGAGCATCGTGCTGGCCGATACCAGCCTGCGTATCGGCGAAACCTCGTTGGTGACCATCACCTTCAGCGAGCCGGTCACCGGCTTCACGCTGAGCGACCTGACTGCGGCAAACGGCACGTTGAGCGGGTTGTCCAGTGCCGATGGCGGCTTGACCTGGACCGCCCTCTTCACCCCCACTGGCAACGTGCAGGACGCCACCAACGTCATCGTCCTGGACAATTCCGGGGTGGTCGGCGTGAACTCGGGTAACGCCGGTTCCGGTACCACCGCCTCGATCAACTACGCCGTCGACACCCAGCGCCCGACCGCTACCATCGTGGTCGCCGACCCGACGCTGAGCGGCGGTGAAAGCACCACGGTGACCATCACCTTCAGCGAGGCGGTGACCGGCTTCAGCCTGGCAGACCTGAGCGTGGCCAACGGCACGCTGACTGGGCTCAGCACCACCGACAACATCACCTGGACCGTCACCTTCACCCCGACCGTCGGTGTCGAGGACGCCACCAACCTCATCGTCATGGACAACACCGGTGTGAGCGATGCCGCCGGCAACTCAGGTTCCGGCATCACCATTTCGAACAACTACGCCATCGATACCCAGGCGCCGACTGCGCAAAACATCGTTACCGTCGACCCATCGCCGAGCAGCGCCAGCAGCATCCGCTACACGGTCACCTTCAGCGAAGCGGTGAACGGGGTCGGGATCGAAGACTTCCTGCTGGTCGCCACCGGCAGCGCCGCGGGCACCATCACCGGCCTGACCTGGATCGACGCGCGCACCGCGCAGGTCACCGTCAGCGGCGTGAGCGGCATCGGCACCCTGGGCCTGAACCTCAACAGCAGCGGCACCGGCATCACCGACACGGCGGGCAACGCGATCAATGGCGGGCTGACCGGTGCGACCTACACCGTCGACCGTGTCACACCGCAGGTGACCTCGGTGAACGTGCCGGTAGGCGTGACCTACAACGCCGGCGACACCCTGACCTTCGTGGTCAATACCGACGAAGTGGTGATCGTCGATGGCGTGCCGCACCTGACGCTGGATATCGGCGGGCGGACCGTGCTGGCCGAGTATGTTGCGGGTTCCGGCACCACCACCCTGGTGTTCCAGTACACCGTGCAAGTGGGTGACAGCGACAGCGATGGCATCCAGGTGACCGGGCTGGCCAACGGCAGCGGTGGCCTGCACGATGCCGCCGGCAATGCGCTGAACCCGACCCTGAACAACGTCGGCAACACCAGCGGGGTGATCGTCGATGCCGTGCCGCCGAGCGTGGTCAGCATCGTGCCGAACCTGCCGGGCGCCTCCGGTAACCAGAGCTTCACCGTGGTCTTCAATGAAGACGTCACGGGCGTCGACCTCAGCGATTTCAGCCTGGTGACCACCGGCAATGCCAGCGGTACCTTGCTGTCGCTGGTGCGTATCGATGGCCGCACCTGGCAGGTCAACGTCGGTAACGTGACCGGTGCCGGTAGCCTGGCGCTGGCGCTCAATGCCAGCGGCACAGGCATCCAGGATGCTGCCGGCAACGCCATCGTAGGGGGCTTCGCCGGGCGGGCGCTGGGGCTTTCCAGCAACGACGGCGACCCGGAATTCCGCGCCACGCCAACGCCGCTGCCGACCCTGGATTCTGGCACGCAGATCCAGCAACCCATCGCGCCCGTGCCGCCACCGTTCCAGTCGCCACTGCTGCCGCCACCGTTGTTCGAAGTGCCGAACCTGGGCGGCGGCATGCCGACCCTGGGCAGCATCTTCATCCACAACGGCGCGCTGGCCCCAAGCTTCCTCGCCCAGGTGTTCAGCAACAGCCAGCCGGGTGTCGGCAATGGTTCCGGCGCGGGCTTCCTGGGCTTTGGTGGCGGCGATGCCAGCGTGTTCGGCAGCAGCAGCCTGGCCAATATCTTCGGCAAGGAAATGCCCGACGATGGCGGGCAGTACGAATTGAACGGCGGCAAGCCATGGCGCCAGGCTGCCGAGGCGGCTGCCGGGAAAGGCTTGTCCGGGGCACCGACCCTGGGCCAGCAATTGCAAGGCATCACTCAGGGTGAGCATCGCCAGGCCAGGGACCTGGCGGCCGCCCTGGAGCAGATCAAGGCGCGCGTACCTCAGGTGTGAGCGGTAGGGCAGGACGTATGCAACGAGAAGAAGAAAGTGCCGTACCAGGGGGCGGCCAGGGATGAGCAAAGCAGCTAGGTTTTTCGCAGTAAGCGTTCTGGCGTTGGCGGTCACCGGGTGTGCGGTGAAGACCCAGCCCATCGAGCCATCGGTCAGTGAACAGCGGGCACGGGACGACCTGTCGCGCATGTTCAAGGGCCAGGAGGCCTTGCAAGGGCCGTTGACCCTGCACCAGGCCATGGCCCGGGCAGTGAAGTACAACCTGGAGGCGCGCCTGAAGGTCATGGAAGAAGCCCTGGCCCAGCGCCAGGTCGACCTCTCCAGCTTCGACATGCTGCCGCGCATGGCGCTGTCGGCGGGGTATGCCGGGCGCAACAATGTCAGCGCCTCCAGCAGCCGCAGCGTGCTGACCAACACCCAGTCCCTGGAACCTTCGACCTCCCAGGACCGCGACCGCGAGGTGGCGGACCTGACCATGGTGTGGAACGTGCTGGACTTCGGCGTCAGCTACGTCAGCGCCAAGCAGCAGGGCGACCAGCGCCTGATCGTGCAGGAGCGTCGGCGCAAGGTGGTGCAGACCATCATCCAGGACGTGCGTTCGGCCTACTGGCGCGCGGTGGCTGCCGAGCGCTTGCTCAACCAGATCGACACCCTGATGACCCGTGTCGAGGTGGCCAAGGAGAACAGCCAGCGCATGGGCGAGCAACGCATCGGCGACCCTATCCAGGCCCTGGGCTACCAGCGTGCGTTGATCGAGGCCACCCGCCAGCTGGAAGAGCAGCGCCGGGCCTTGTCGCTGGCCAAGACCGAGTTGGGGGCATTGATCAACCTGCCGCCGGGCAGCGACCTGACCCTGGCAGCCAACGACGACTACAGCGTGCCGGAGCTCAAGGTCGAGCTCCAGACCCTGGAGCAGCACGCGCTGGCCTCGCGCCCCGAGCTGCGCGAGCAGGATTACCAGGCGCGCATCAGCGCCGCCGAAGTGCGCAAGTCGATGCTGCGCATGCTGCCGGGTCTTGAGTTCTCGGCCGGTGGGCACTACGACAGCAACAGTTTCCTGATCAACCAGAACTGGGCCGACTACGGCGTGAAGGTCACCTGGAACCTGTTCAACGTGCTCTCGGGGCCGGCGTCCATCGACGTGGCCAAGGCCGGCGAGCAAGTGGTCGAGGCGCGTCGCCAGGCGATGTCGATGGCGATTCTGGCGCAACTGTACGTGGCCAACGCCAACTTCAACGAGGCCCGCCGCCAGTTCGCCACCAGCCAGCAGCTGGTGTCGCTGGACCGGCAGATCGTCGAACAACTGCGCAACCGCCACCAGGCCCAGGGCATCGGTGAGCTGGAGTTGATCCAGGGTGAGCTGAACGCCTTGCAGGCCGACCTGCGCCGCGACCTGGCCTATGCCGAGCTGCGCAACAGTTATGGGCAACTGTTCGCCAGCGCCGGCCTCGACCCGCTGCCGAGCAGCCTGCCGTCCGACCAACTGGCCGATATCGCCCAGGCCCTGGGCAATAACGAGGCGCGCTGGCAGCGCGGAGATATCGCGCCGGGGTCGTGAGACCCCTGGCGTTGAATGGCCGTGGCTGCGCAAACCCTGTAGGAGCGGGCTTGCCCGCGAACCGGGGCGCAGCCACGGCCATCCAACGCAGCGTCTGGTTCGTACAGACTGTTGAACTAACGCACCTGCGCCAGCACATACCCCAGCAACCGCTCCACCGAAACCTCCAGCGCCACCCCCGCCGTCTCAACCACCAACTCGGCCGTCACCGGCGCCTCGTACGGCGCATCGATCCCGGTGAACCCCACCAGCGCGCCGCTGCGTGCCTTGCGGTACAAGCCCTTTGGGTCCCGCGCCTCGCAGGTAGCCAGGTCAGCCTTCACATGCACCTCATGAAACGGCGCCTTGCAGGCCCTGCGGGCCAGTGCGCGGTCGTCGCGGTAGGGCGAAATGAACGCCGCGATGCACAGCAGCCCCGCATCGGCGAACAACGCCGCTACTTCGCCCGCGCGGCGGATGTTCTCGCTGCGGTCTTCGGGTGAAAAGCCCAGGTCGGCGTTCAGCCCTGTGCGCAGTACATCACCGTCGAGCACATAGCAGGCATGGCCCAGTTGCTTGAGCCGCTGCGCCAAGGCTTGGGCCAAGGTCGATTTGCCTGAACCGGAGAGGCCGGTGAGCCAGATGACTGCACCGAGGGGCGCGAGTTCGCTTCCTGTGTGGGGCATACGGACGCTTCCTGCTTGCTGGTCACGCGAGTTTACTTAGCTGTCAGCGTTGCGAAAAGCGGCATGCCCATTCGCTTGATGGCTGCCATTATTTGTTGTTGTAGCATCGCCCTCCGACCATATAGCGAACCATGTGTAATTTACCGTTGGTGTCTTCGTAGCTCATGATGCTTTTGACATTGCCGCAATAGAGCACGTTCTGTGACACGTGCACGACCTTGGCGATATCCAGGGTCATGTCATAGCGATAGTTTTCCAACGTTGGCATGGGCTTGTTCAGGCTCTGCGCATAACGCGCAGTGGCGTCTCTCCCCGCTTTTTCCAATCGAGCGTTGATGTCGTTTATATCGTTTTGCGCATTGGCAGACACCGTGAAAAATACCAGTCCCACAATAACGAAGCTTCTCAAAATATTCATAATCGATCCCATAAAAAAGCGCCCAGAGTGGGCGCTAAAATTCACCTATTCCAAAGGAGCACATGTGCTTCAAAGGTGAATGCATTGATGCTTTGACGCCTGATGAAAAACTAACAAGTCAACGCTGACAGGCGGATGAGTGGCGAATTACAATTTGGAAAGGCAAACTTCCCTTACAAGACACTCAGTGGATACTCCACAATCAAGCGGAGCTCGTCCAAGTCGGATTCGAACTGTGTAGCCCGTGTGTTGGCCTGCCGAATCCGGAACGACATGTCTTTCATCGAGCCTGTCTGAACGACATATTTAACCTCGATATTACGTTCCCAACGCTTCTGGTGGGTCAGCGGGTTGCCGTCACCATCCCGACGCATATAAACACTGTTCGCGTTCGAGTAATCGGCATCCGTGCCCTTGCCATAGCGGGTCATGAAGCTGAGGCCTGGAATACCGTACTTCGCCATGTTCAAGTCGTAGCGCACCATCCATGAGCGTTCTTTGGGGGAGTTGAAGTCGCTGTACTGGATGGAGTTGTCGAGGTAAATCGCGTCCGACTGACGCAGGTAATCGAAGTCGTCATCGCCGTTGTTGCGCTGGTGGGTCAGCGACACGGTGTGGGCGCCAAAGCGTACTCCCAGCTTGCCGCTCCAGATGTTGTTGTCGAACTCGCCCAGCAGTTGCTTGCCTTCGTCGACGGCGCGGTAGTAGTTGAAACCGGCCAACAGCGAGAGGTCATCCGAGAGCGGGTAGGTGAACGAGGTACCGAAGTAGTGTTGGTCCCAGGCATCCTTCAAGCGACTGGTGTAGAGGCTGACGGTCGTGTACGTATTGAACTCGTAGTCCCCACCGAAGTAACCCACCCACGGTGCATCGACCGGGCCGGCATAGAAGGTCGCGAAGTTGTCTCGCATGTCACTGGACACTGGCTGGCTCATGGCATGGAGGCGGCCACCTTGCAGGGTCAGGTCTTTCACGCTGGTATTGGAAAAGGTCACGCCGCGGAAAGATTCCGGCAAGAGCCTGGAGTCTCCGAAGGACACCACCGGTGTCAAGGGAAACACATCACCGGCCTTGATGACGGTATCGAAAGCCCGGGCCTTTACTGCGCCACCCACTTTTGTGTACTCATCACGCGCCTTGCCGTCACTGTCGACGGGCAGAATATCGAACGAACTGCGTGCGCCGTTACGGCCACCGCCGGTATCGAGCTTCAGCCCAATCATGGCGAACGCATCTACCCCAACACCGACCGTACCCTGGGTGAAGCCAGATTCGAACTTGGCAATGATTGCATGCGCCCACGCTTCGGAATAACCAGCGCCCCCCGGGGCTTGCTCGCCATTGCGGTTGTCCCGGTTGAAATAGAAGTTTCGGTTCAGTACATCGAGGCGACTACCTTCGATGAAACCTTCTTTTTCATTGACTTCAGCTGCAATGGCCAGCGTGCTGGCACTTGCCGATACGCAGAGAACAGCAAGTGAAAGCGTCACACTTGTTTTCATGATTGCTCCGACCCTTTGGCAGTTTTTATAGAGAGAGGGCGGCTATTTATTGTTCAGTCTCTAAGTGGCAGCCGCACTCAATCATTACTGCGCAAAACTAACTGGAGCATGATGGGTACATTACGATTTTGTCAGGACGCCCGGCCGTTCTTGCCGGACTTGTCTCGATGACATTCCTTTTGACCATATCCTCCCCGGGGGGATACGCTGTTTGCCAATCCGCGCTACTCCATCGCGACCAGGAAAACGGCACTTCCGGGAGGTTTGCATGCTATCGGTCCTGAAAAATAGAACCTACAGACACCTGTTCCTGGCCCAAGTCATCGCGCTGGTCGGTACCGGGTTGGCTACCGTCGCATTGGGACTACTGGCCTTCGATCTCGCCGGCGCCCAAGCGGGTGCCGTACTGGGCACGGCGCTTGCGATCAAGATGGCGGCATATATTGGCGTTGCGCCTGTGGCTGCAGCATTCGCGGAACACCTGCCGAGAAAGGCCATGCTGGTGGCGCTGGATGTGGTCAGGGCGTCGGTAGCTCTCCTACTGCCTTTCGTCACAGAGATTTGGCAGGTCTACATCCTTATCTTCGTGCTCCAGTCTGCGTCTGCTGCATTTACCCCAACGTTCCAGGCCACCATTCCCGACATCCTTCCCGACGAGCGCGAATACACCAGGGCCCTGTCGCTGTCTCGCCTAGCCTA
>NZ_JBNNVR010000103.1:0-17713 GCF_050280645.1 Pseudomonas sp. NPDC089554 | reverse complement strand
GTGACCTACCAGCAGATCGACGCGTTCCTGCATGGCGAGGCGCTGGATCAGGAGGCGTTCGACATCATCGTCAACACCTACCGCAAGACCCAGCACAAGCGCGAACTGCCATTCGCGCCGTGATGGCGCATTAAAAACACCTGTGGGAGCGGGTTTACCCGCGAATGCGGCGGTGATGTCACCAAAGCATTCGCGGGCAAACCCGCTCCCACAGTGTTTGGGTCAGGCTTTTCTTACTTGACGACGACCTTGCCTTTCATCATCGCGATATGGCCTGGGAAGGTGCAGAAGAAGCTGTAGTCGCCACCGGCTTCCAGCTTGGAGGTGTCGAACTTCACCTCGGTCTCTTTCTCCGGCGCGCCGATCATCGCGGTGTGGGCGATGATGTTGGCGTTGTCTTCCTTCAGGTAGCCCTTGTCGATGCCCTGGCTCATGCCCTCGGTGGCAATGGCCTGCATGTCGGCGGTCTTGCTGATCACCAGGTTATGGCCCATGACGTTCTTCGGCAGGTTGCCGGAGTGGGTCAGCTTGACGGTGAACTCCTTGCAGCTCTTGTCGACGGTGAATTCCTTGGTGTTGAAGGACATCTGGTCGGTCGAGTCGACTGTCACCGAGCACTCGGCGGCGAAGACAGAGGCGCTGGCCAGGGTCAGGAGGGATACCGCTACGGCTTTCGCAAACATCGTGAATCTCCTTGGAAGGGTTGATCAATTGCGAGACTGCCTGAAGCCGCCGGCGCCCTCGCTGACATGGGTCAAGGGGCGGCCAGTGGCCAGCCAGTAGATTTGTTCAATGGATTGTATACAACCAATCTAAGTGCACATCATGCCTGCTTGATAGACGATGGGACAACCTCTAACTCTAGGAGCAAATGCCATGTCCCTCGCAAATTTCATGCGCAGTTTTTTGGCTGCCTACGCGTGCGGTGCCACCGGCACTACCGTTCACGAATTTTCCCGCCCTGAGTGAACCCCCTTGGAAGCGACAGGCTTGCGTCTTACCCTGTGTGCCCCTTGCCCGTGCAAGGGTTGAAAAGCACTGGAGAGAAGCAATGCCTGTACGTTCCGTCTGTGTCTTCTGCGGCGCTAGCATCGGCGCCAACCCTGCCTATCGTGAAGCGGCCATTGCGCTTGGCCAGGCCATTGCCCAACGCGGCCTGACGCTGGTCTGTGGCGGTGGTGCGGTCGGGCTGATGGGCACGGTGGCCGATGCCGCCCTGCAAGCCGGTGGCGAAGTGGTCGGCATCATCCCGCAGAGCCTGATGGACGCCGAAATCGGCCACAAGGGCCTGAGCCGCCTGGAAGTGGTGGACGGCATGCACGCGCGCAAGGCCCGCATGGCCGAGCTCAGCGATGCCTTCATCGCCCTGCCGGGTGGGCTGGGTACGCTGGAAGATTTGTTCGAGGTGTGGACCTGGGGCCAACTGGGCTATCACGCCAAGCCGCTGGGGTTGCTGGACGTCAACGGCTTCTATGAAAAGCTTGGCGGGTTCCTCGACCATATCGTCGAGGAAGGTTTCGTAAGGCCGCAGCACCGGGCGATGCTGTTGCTGGGGCAGCAGCCCGACGAGCTGCTGGATGGGATGGATAACTTCGTCTCGCCGGTGTTGCCCAAGTGGGTCGACAAGAAACCTGACTGACCTGACGGTTGCCGGGGCTGCCTTGCAGCCCCACGATCACAGTTTTAGCGCGGAATCACCGGCTGGCGCGGCTTCTTGCCCTTGCCACCCTTGGCTGCTTCCTTGCGCTCCTTGGCCGCCTGCTGGTTGCGGGCGAACGCATCGGCCTTGGCTTTCTCACGCTTGTCCCACGGTTTGCTGCCATCGCTGGCACGCGGTGGCAGGCCGGTGTGCTGGGTAAGGATCTTCTGTTCCTTGCCCACCTTGTGGCTGCCACTGGGCGTCGAGTTCTTGCGTCGCGCGCTCTGGTAGCTGTCGGTCTGCGGCTGGTGCGCCGGGATCAGCTGGTGTTTGCCAGGCCCGATCAGGTCGGCACGGCCCATGCGCTCCAGCGCCTCGCGCAGCATCGGCCAGCCCTTCGGGTCGTGGTAGCGCAGGAACGCCTTGTGCAGCCGGCGTTGCTCGTCGCTCTTGACGATCTCCACGCCTTCGCTCTTGTAGGTGACCTTGCGCAGCGGGTTCTTGCCCGAGTGGTACATAGCCGTGGCCGAGGCCATGGGCGACGGGTAGAACGCCTGCACCTGGTCGGCACGGAAGCCATTGCCCTTGAGCCACAGCGCCAGGTTCATCATGTCTTCGTCGGTAGTGCCCGGGTGCGCGGCGATGAAGTACGGGATCAGGTACTGCTCCTTGCCCGCCTCCTTCGAGTACTTCTCGAACATGCGCTTGAAGCGGTCGTAGCTGCCGATGCCCGGCTTCATCATCTTGTCCAGCGGGCCACGCTCGGTGTGCTCCGGGGCAATCTTCAGGTAACCGCCCACGTGGTGGGTGACCAGCTCCTTGACGTACTCGGGCGACTCCACGGCCAGGTCGTAGCGCAGGCCCGAGGCGATCAGGATCTTCTTCACCCCTGGCAGTGCACGCGCCTTGCGGTACAGCTCGATCAGCGAGCTGTGGTCGGTGTTGAGGTTCTCGCAAATGCCCGGGAACACGCACGACGGCTTGCGGCAGTGCTTCTCGATGTCCTGGCTCTTGCAGGCGATGCGGTACATGTTGGCGGTGGGGCCGCCGAGGTCGGAGACCACGCCGGTGAAGCCCGGCACCTTGTCACGCATCTCCTCGATCTCGCGGATGATCGAGTCGTGGGAACGGTTCTGGATGATCCGCCCTTCGTGCTCGGTAATCGAGCAGAAGGTGCAGCCACCGAAGCAGCCACGCATGATGTTCACCGAGAAGCGAATCATCTCGTAGGCCGGGATGCGCTCCTTGCCATAGGCCGGGTGCGGCACACGCGCATAGGGCATGCCGAACACGTAGTCCATTTCCTCGGTGGTCATGGGAATGGGCGGCGGGTTGAACCACACATCCACTTCGCCATGTTTCTGCACCAGGGCACGGGCGTTGCCGGGGTTGGTTTCCAGGTGCAGCACGCGGTTGGCGTGGGCGTACAGCACTGGGTCGTTGCGCACCTTCTCGAACGACGGCAGGCGGATCACCGACTTCTCGCGGGTCATGCGCGGGCTGTCGAGAATCTGCACCACCTTGGCTTCGTTCGGGTCTTCCACCTCGCCCTTGGCCTGCTCGATGGCGCAGGCCTGGGTGTCCTGGGTGTTGACATAGGGGTTGATGATCTTGTCGACGCGGCCTGGGCGGTCGATGCGTGTGGAGTCGATCTCGTACCAGCCTTCCGGGGTATCACGACGGATGAACGCCGTGCCGCGCACGTCGCTGATGCTCTCGATCGACTCGCCATTGGACAGGCGCTGGGCCACCTCGACCACCGCGCGCTCGGCGTTGCCGAACAGCAGGATGTCGGCGCAGGCATCGATCAGGATCGAATGGCGGACCTTGTCCTGCCAGTAGTCGTAGTGCGCGATGCGGCGCAGCGATGCCTCGATGCCGCCCAGCACGATCGGCACGTGCTTGTAGGCTTCCTTGCAGCGCTGGCTGTACACCAGGCTGGCACGGTCAGGTCGGCTGCCGGCCAGGCCGCCGGGGGTGTAGGCGTCGTCGGAACGGATTTTCTTGTCCGCGGTGTAGCGGTTGATCATCGAGTCCATGTTGCCGGCCGCGACCCCGAAGAACAGGTTCGGCTCGCCGAGCTTCATGAAGTCGTCCTTCGACTGCCAGTTCGGCTGGGCGATGATGCCTACGCGAAAGCCCTGGGCTTCCAGCAGGCGGCCAATGATGGCCATGCCGAACGACGGGTGATCGACGTAGGCGTCGCCGGTCACGATGATGATGTCGCAGGAATCCCAGCCGAGCTGATCCATCTCTTCCCGGCTCATCGGCAGGAATGGCGCTGGCCCGAAGCATTCGGCCCAGTACTTGGGATAGTCGTAGAGTGGTTTGGCTGCGTGCATGTCAGTGACCGGTTCTGGTGTGCAGGGAAATCGCGGGCGCGGAATATAGCACAAATTTTGACCAAATCCGACGGCAGAGGTCGGATTCTTCAACGCTTCGGCGAACCCTGTGCGGTTCTGCCTTGAGGTTTGCATTGCACCTGTATAAGCGGGCTTGCCCGCGAACCGGGGCAAAGCCCCGGCCATACACCGTAGCGCCTGCTTCGCGGGCAAGCCCGCTCCTACAGGAGTTATGGTGGCTCGCTATTCGTCGTCGTCGAAGTTGTACATCCCAGGCGCCAAGTTCTCGAAGCGGGTGTACTTGCCGATGAACGCCAAGCGCACGAAGCCGATAGGGCCGTTACGCTGTTTACCGATGATGATCTCGGCCACGCCCTTGTGCTCGGTCTCGGGGTGATACACCTCGTCGCGGTAGACGAACATGATCACGTCGGCGTCCTGCTCGATTGCACCGGATTCACGCAAGTCGGAGTTGACCGGGCGCTTGTTCGGGCGCTGCTCCAGGGAGCGGTTGAGCTGCGACAGGGCGATGACCGGGCAGTTGAATTCCTTGGCCAGGGCCTTGAGCGAGCGGGAGATCTCGGAAATTTCGTTGGTACGGTTGTCGCCCGCAGAACCCGGGATCTGCATCAACTGGAGGTAGTCGACCATGATCAGGCCGATCTCGCCGTGCTCACGCGCCAAGCGGCGAGTACGCGCGCGCATCTCCGAGGGGCTGATGCCGGCGGTATCGTCGATGAACAGCTTGCGGTCGTTGAGCAGGTTCACCGCCGAGGTCAGGCGCGGCCAGTCATCGTCGTCCAGCTGGCCGGAACGCACCTTGGTCTGGTCGATACGCCCCAGCGACGAGAGCATACGCATTACCAGCGATTCACCGGGCATCTCGAGGGAGAACACCAGTACCACCTTGTCGCTGCGCAACACGGCGTTTTCAACCAGGTTCATGGCAAACGTGGTCTTGCCCATCGACGGACGCCCCGCGACGATGACCAGGTCGGCGGCCTGCAAGCCGCTGGTCTTTTCGTCCAGGTCGGTGAAGCCGGTGGAAACGCCGGTGATGTCACTGTCGGAGTTGAACAGCGTGTCGATGCGGTCGATGGCCAGGGTCAGCAGGTCGTTCACGCCTACCGGGCCACCGGTCTTGGGGCGCGCTTCGGCGATCTGGAAGATCTGCCGTTCGGCGTCGTCGAGGATTTCCTCGGCATTGCGGCCCTGGGGGTTGAAGGCGTTGTCGGCGATGTCGGTACTGATGCTGATCAACTGGCGCAGCGTCGCACGCTCGCGAATGATCGCCGCATAGGCCTTGATGTTCGCCACCGATGGCGTGTTCTTGGCCAGTTCAGCCAGGTACGCCAGGCCGCCGATCTGAGTCGACAGGCCTTCTTTCTCCAACTGCTCGTGCAGGGTGACCACGTCGAACGGCTGGTTCAGGTCGGCCAGCTTGTGGATGGCACGGAAGATCAGGCGGTGGTCATGCCGGTAGAAATCGCCATCCGACACCTGGTCCAGCACCCGCTCCCAAGCACCGTTTTCCAGCAGCAGGCCACCGAGCACGGCCTGTTCGGCCTCGATGGAATGCGGCGGCACCTTCAGCGCAGCGGTTTGCAGGTCGAGCTGTTCGGGATGGGTGATCTCGTTCATGGCCACGAATGAATTCTGGGGGGATGAAAAAACAAAGGGCACGGCCTGCGCGAGGCAGGGCCGTGCCCGATGTTACCAGCTGGCCCGCCAGGCTTTGCACGAAAAGTGCCTGCGCGACGATCCTGCTGCGTTGAAAACAGGCTCGGAATGCTCATTGACAACCAGTCAACTCCGCTTCCTCGCCTGTTTTCGCCTTGCAGGATCGCCGCTCGGCGACTTTTCGTACAAACCCTAGGAGCCAACCGATGGCTACAGCTTAGGCTGCAACGACGACCACACGTACGGTGGCTTCGACGTCGCTGTGCAGGTGCACGGCTACGTCGTATTCGCCAACCTGACGGATGGTGCCGTTCGGCAGACGAACTTCAGCCTTGGCCACTTCAACGCCGGAGGCGGTCAGGGCGTCAGCGATGTCGTGGGTGCCGATCGAACCGAACAGCTTGCCTTCATCGCCAGCGGTGGCGGTGATGGTGACTTCCAGCTCAGCCAGTTGAGCAGCGCGGCTTTCAGCCGACGACTTCTTCTCGGCAGCAGCTTTTTCCAGCTCGGCACGACGCTCTTCGAACGCAGCCAGGTTGGCGGCGTTGGCAACGGTGGCCTTGCCGAATGGCAGCAGGAAGTTACGGCCGTAACCGGCTTTAACTTTAACTTTGTCGCCCAGGTTGCCCAGGTTGGCGACTTTTTCCAGCAGGATCAGTTCCATTTGGTAAAACCTCTTAACTTTTAACCTTCACCGTTCGCGGAGTCGTCACCCTTGGGCGACTTGCGACCGCGAAAATCAATCAGGCTGTCGACAACGGCCAAAACCACGAGTAACGGATACGTCAGCTGCATGAACAGCACCAGCGTCACGTACAACCCCACCAGCCAGAACTTGGCCAGGCGTTTCTGCGCCACCAGCCCATGCATCAGGGCAATGCCCGCGAACATGAGTGGCACGCTGCACAGCGGCGTGAGCAGTGCCAAGCCGGAACCGAAGTTCGGGCCAAACAGCATGCACGCCAGCAACAGCAGCGCTGGCATCAGAGGAATCCGCACCGCCTGAAACTCGCGGCCGAAACCTCCCGGGTTGTACAACTTGGCCTGCCAGTAGCGCCCCAACATCAGGGCCAACACACTGACAGCTTGCAACAAGGCCGCGATCAGGCCGTTGAGCACCGGTACGATGAGCCCCGCCAAGTGTCCCTGTTCCTCTACCGACAACTGCTGGTAGAGGCCGCCGAGCATCTGCGGCAGGGCTTTTTCAAGCGCTCGCGCCAGAGCTTCGATCGGTTCCTGGAACACTGAACCAAGGATGACACCGTACAACAGGCCCAGGGCGATGCTGGACAACAGCACCCGGTTCCAGGAATGCCCGGCGCGCAACAGCGCAGCCAGCCCCAGCGTACCCAGCAACACCATCAAGGTGCGCGGCTCGCCGAAAACCCACCAAGCCACCGCGGGCAAGATGCCCCAGACGATGACCGAGCGTGCGTCCTTGAAACCATGCCGCAGGAACACCAGGCTCGCAGCGGCAGCACTCAACCAGAACAACAGCGGCAATGCCGCACAACCGGCCACCACTACAGTGGCCTGCACGCGACCGCGCATGATGAAATCAGCCAACGCTCGCATGCCTATCCCTTACTTCTTGTCGACGACCCGGTCTCAGCGGCCGTGGCTGTCGGTGTAGGGCAGCAGGGCCAGGAAGCGGGCGCGCTTGATAGCGGTGGCCAGCTGACGCTGATAACGAGCCTTGGTACCAGTGATACGGCTCGGAACGATCTTGCCGGTTTCGGATACGTAAGCTTTCAGGGTGTTGAGATCTTTGAAGTCGATCTCTTTCACGTCTTCAGCAGTGAAGCGGCAGAATTTACGACGACGGAAGAAACGTGCCATGTAATAGGCTCCTTAAAGGTCCGTGGATTACTCGTCAGCGTTATCGCTGTTGTCGCTGTCATTGCTGTCGTCGCCATCGGCGGAGTCAGCATGCTCAGGACGCTCGCGACGCTCACGGCGCTCACTGCGGTTCTCTTCGGCCTTCAGCATCTCGGACTGGCCAGTGACGGCCTCGTCGCGACGGATGACCAGGTTACGGATTACGGCATCGTTGTAGCGGAAGTTGTCTTCCAGCTCGGCCAGGGCTTTGCCCGAGCACTCAACGTTCAGCATCACGTAGTGAGCCTTGTGAACGTTGTTGATGGCGTAGGCCAGTTGACGACGGCCCCAGTCTTCCAGGCGGTGGATCTTGCCACCATCTTCTTCGATCAGCTTGGTGTAACGCTCGACCATGCCGCCGACTTGCTCGCTCTGATCCGGGTGGACCAGGAAGATGATTTCGTAATGACGCATGAATGCTCCTTACGGGTTAGTAGTCTGCCAGCGAATCTGGTCAGACAAGGAGTGAATGACACTGTGTGTCTTGCTTTGAGGGAAGGCACATGCGCACCTGCCCGCTCGGCAAGGGGCGCAATTGTAGAGAAGGCCGGGCACACAAGCAAGGCGATTGGCGATTATTTGAACAGCCGGAAACATATTCCAGACACGTGTGAAAACGGCGGCGTCCTTTTCGCCGGTGAACCTACGAAAAGGACGACGCCGCTATAAGAAAATCAGCGCTTGGCCTGACGCTGACGTACCGCCTCGAACAGGCAAACCCCGGTGGCCACCGACACGTTCAGGCTGCTGACACTACCCGCCATCGGCAGCTTCACCAGGAAGTCGCAATGCTCGCGAGTCAAGCGGCGCATGCCCTTGCCTTCGGCGCCCATGATCATCACCAGCGGGCCGGTGAGGTCCTGCTGGTAGATTTCCTGCTCGGCTTCGCCAGCAGTACCAACCACCCACAACCCGCGCTGCTGGAGCTTTTCCAGGGTCCGCGAGAGATTGGTCACGGCCACCAGCGGAATCACTTCAGCAGCGCCACAGGCGACCTTGCGCACCAC
The DNA here is from genome assembly GCF_050280645.1 of Pseudomonas sp. NPDC089554. Classification (NCBI taxonomy): domain Bacteria; kingdom Pseudomonadati; phylum Pseudomonadota; class Gammaproteobacteria; order Pseudomonadales; family Pseudomonadaceae; genus Pseudomonas; species Pseudomonas sp. NPDC089554. Next base: position 9,167 of record NZ_JBNNVR010000103.1, on the reverse strand, counting down.
ACCGGTGAGAGTGGCCGACTTGTCCTTGGGAATCACCACTGCCGTAGCCCCGGCAGCATCGGCGGTGCGCAGGCAGGCGCCAAGGTTGTGCGGGTCGGTGACGCCATCGAGTACCAGGATCAGCGGCGGCGTCTCGGTGCGTTCGAGCAACTCCTCGAGCATCGCCTCGCCCCACACCTGGCTCGGGCTGACTTCAGCCACAACGCCCTGGTGCACGCCTTCGACCCAGGCGTCCAGCTCACGGCGCTCGGCCTGGCCGACCGGTACGCGGTACTCCGCGGCCAGCGCCAGCAAGGCCTGGAGGCGCGGCTCGCTGCGCCCTTCCGACAGCCAGATCTGCTTGACCCGTTTGGGATGGTGCTGCAGCAACGCCTGCACCGCATGCACGCCGTAGATTTTTTCCAACTGACTCATGACTTGTTCTTGCCCTTACGTGGCGCACCCGACCTCGACGGCCCCTTGCGATGCTTGGTCGGCTTGCCGGAGGACGATTTCGCGCCCTTGTCCGACTTGCCGCTGGCATTGCTGTGGCGCGCATCGCTCATCAGCGCCTTCTTCATTTCGCGGCTCTTGCGCACCTCGGCGTTGCGTTGCACGGCGTCCTTGGGGAAATAGGCGTCGGCGGCTTCGCTTTTGCAGCTGCGCGGCTTGGGCGTGGCGCGCGCGGTTTCCGGGGCGGGCCCCGCAGCGGCGTCAGGTTTCGAAGCGCCCTGCTGCTTGCGGCCCACCGGGGCCTTGATCGCGGCCTCGGAAAGCTCGAAGTCGATCTTGCGCTGCTCGAGATCGACGCGCATGACCTTGACTTCGATCGAGTCGCCCAGGCGGAAGCTGCGACCGGTGCGCTCGCCCGCAAGGCGATGGTGCACAGGGTCGAAGTGGTAGTAGTCGCCGGGCAGCGCACTGACGTGCACCAGGCCTTCCACGTAGATGTCGGTCAGTTCGATGAACAGGCCGAAACCGGTCACCGCGGTGATCACGCCTGGGAAGGTCTCGCCCACGCGGTCACGCATGTATTCGCACTTGAGCCAGTTGACCACGTCGCGGGTGGCTTCGTCGGCGCGCCGCTCGGTCATCGAGCACTGCTCGCCCATCTGCTCGAGGGTGTTCTCGTCGTAGGGGTAGATACGCGCCTTGGGAATGCTCATGGCGCCGGCACGCTTGACGTGCGGGGTTTCCACCTTGGAGCGGATGACGCTGCGAATGGCGCGGTGCACCAGCAGGTCCGGGTAGCGGCGAATCGGCGAGGTGAAGTGGGTGTAGGCCTCGTAGTTCAGGCCGAAGTGGCCGTTGTTCTCGACGCTGTACACCGCCTGGCTCAGCGAGCGCAGCATGACGGTCTGGATCAGGTGGAAATCCGGGCGCCCGGCGATGCTCGCCAGCAGTGCCTGGTAGTCCTTCGGCGATGGGTCCTTGCCCTTGTGCAGGCTCAAGCCCAGCTCGCCCAGGAAGGCGCGCAGCTTTTCCAGGCGCTCTGGCGGCGGGCCATCGTGCACGCGGTACAGCGCCGGCACGTTGTGCTTTTGCAGGAACTCGGCGGTGGCGACGTTGGCCGCCAGCATGCATTCCTCGATCAGCTTGTGGGCGTCGTTGCGCACGGTCGGACGAATTTCGTCGATCTTGCGGTCTTCACCGAAGATGATGCGGGTTTCCTGGGTTTCGAAGTCGATCGCGCCGCGAGTGTGGCGGGCGTCGACCAGCACCTTGTACAGGGCATAGAGGTGCTTGAGGTCCGGCAGCACCGCGCTGTACTCCTCGCGCAGGGCCTTGCCTTCGCGGGTGCGGCCATGCTCGAGCATGTTGCTGACCTTGTTGTAGGTCAGGCGCGCGTGGGAGTGGATGACTCCTTCATAGAACTGGTAGTCGACCATCTGGCCAGACTTGTTGATGGTCATTTCGCAGACCATCGCCAAACGGTCGACGTGCGGGTTCAGCGAGCACAGGCCGTTGGACAGCTCTTCCGGCAGCATCGGTACCACGCGCTCGGGGAAGTACACCGAGTTGCCGCGTTGCTGGGCCTCAACGTCCAGGGCCGAACCCAGGCGCACGTAGCTGGAGACGTCAGCGATCGCCACGTACAGGCGCCAGCCGCCGGAGAACACCCGCAGCTTGCCCAAAGGCTCGCAATAGACGGCATCGTCGAAGTCGCGGGCGTCTTCACCGTCGATGGTGACGAAGTTCAGGTGGCGCAGGTCGATGCGCTTTTCCTTGTCCTTCTCTTCCACCTCGGAGCGGAACTTGCGCGCTTCCTTGATCACATCCTGAGGCCAGACGTGTGGAATGTCGTAGCTGCGCAGGGCAACGTCGATTTCCATGCCGGGGGCCATGTAGTTGCCGATCACTTCGACCACATCACCCTGGGGCTGGAAGCGCGGGGTGGGCCAATGGGTGATCTTGATCTCGACGAACTGGCCAATCTTCGCACCGCCGTTACGCCCGGCGGTCACCAGCACTTCCTGCTGGATCTTCGGGTTGTCTGGGGTTACGTAGCCGATGTCGCCTTCTTCGAAGTAACGACCTACCACGCTTTCGTGGGCGCGGGAGATGATCTCCACCAGCGCACCTTCGCGACGACCGCGGCGGTCGACACCCGACACACGCGCCAAGGCGCGGTCACCGTCGAATACCAGGCGCATTTGCGCGGGGCTGAGGAACAGGTCTTCGCTGCCATCATCGGGAATGAGGAAGCCGAAACCGTCGCGATGGCCCGAGACCCGCCCGCAGATCAGGTCCAGCTTGTCTACCGGGGCATAGGTGCCGCGCCGGGTATAGATCAGCTGGCCGTCACGCTCCATGGCACGCAGGCGGCGGCGCAGGGCTTCGATCTGGTCTTCCTCGAAGAGGTTGAACTCCGCGGCCAGCTCCTCGCGCGCAGCCGGCTCGCCGCGGTCGGCAAGGCGCTGCAGGATCAGCTCGCGGCTGGGAATGGGGTTCTCGTATTTTTCCGCTTCGCGGGCGGCCTCGGGATCGAGGGATTGCCAATCGGCCATCAGGAGGGGTTCACCTTGGTGTATATAGAGAAGAAGTTTGGCATAGGCGTATTGAAACCGGAAATTTCAGCCTTGGACAGCCCCGTAGGAGGCTGGCGGTGCGCAAGAAGGCTCACGGAATCAACAAGTTGAATTTTTTGAGATTTTTTTCGATTCGGGGCTTTACAGCCCCCCAGGGGCATCCGTATAGTGCGCACCACGACGACGGACACCCCCGACGTTGTAGTTGAGATGAACGATGTTGTAAAGCATCATGTGGTCTCGACAAGTGTGCCCAGGTGGCGGAATTGGTAGACGCGCTGGTTTCAGGTATCAGTGACTTAACGGTCGTGGAAGTTCGAGTCTTCTCCTGGGCACCAAAAATTTCGAGTGATAGATAGCAGAGTCATCTGTCATTCAGCAACACGATTCATGCTGTAGATGTAAAAGCTTTGCCCAGGTGGCGGAATTGGTAGACGCGCTGGTTTCAGGTATCAGTGACTTAACGGTCGTGGAAGTTCGAGTCTTCTCCTGGGCACCATATAAAAACCCACTAGCTTGCTAGTGGGTTTTTTCTTGCCCGCGATTTTTCATTGCCCCTCTCCCCTCTCGCTTCGACGACACGCCTACGTCGATAGTCTGCTACTGAAATTTCCTTCATGCGGCCACATGAGAAACGATTTCGTTTACCATTGTTACTAAATATGTAGCCGTAAGCGAGGAAGTACCCGCATGACGATCCGCCCGAAACCGCTGATGCGTACCCTGGCCGCCGCCATCCTTGGCCTGGTGATCGGTGCACCGGCCGCCCTGGCAGACGAACCGGTCGCGCTGACCCTGTACAACGGCCAGCACAAGGAAATTGGCGACGCTATCGCCAAGGCCTACGAGGCCAAGACCGGCATCCATATCAATATCCGCAAAGGCAGCAGCAACCAGCTGGCCAGCCAGATCATCGAGGAAGGCGCGCGCTCGCCGGCCGACCTGATCTACACCGAAGAGTCCCCGCCGCTGAACAACCTGGGCGAGCTGGGCCTGCTGGCGAAGATCGACGACGCCACCGCGAACATGGTGCCCAAGGAGTACGTGGGCGCCAACGGCACCTGGATGGGCATCACCGCTCGCACGCGCATCGTGGTGTTCAACCCCAAGAAGATCGACGAGAAAGACCTGCCGACCACGGTCATGGACTTCGCCAACCCCGAGTGGGATGGGCGCGTCGGCTACGTACCCACCAGCGGCGCGTTCCAGGAACAGGCCGTGGCCATCCTGAAGATGCACGGGCGCGAAGCCACCGAGGAATGGCTGACCGGCCTGAAAGCCTTCGGCAAGACCTACACCAACAACATGGTTGCCCTCAAGGCCGTGGAAAAAGGCGAAGTGGCTGCCGTGCTGGTGAACAACTACTACTGGTATGCGCTCGAGCGCGAGCGCGGCAAGCTGGACTCCAAGCTTTATTACCTGGCTGATGGCGATGCCGGCAACCTGGTCACCATTTCCGGCGCTGCCGTGGTCAAGGCCAGCAAGCATCCGAAGGAGGCCCAGGCCCTGCTCAACTGGATGGCCAGCGAGGAAGGCCAGCGCGTGATCACCCAGACCACCGCCGAGTACCCGCTGCACAAGGGCATGGTCTCGGACCGCGGCCTGAAGCCGTTCGAAGACCTGCGCCCACCGAAGATCTCGCCGGCGGACCTTGGCAATGCCGAGGAAGCGATCGAGCTTGAACGCGAGGTCGGCCTGCTCTGATGACCGCCGCCGTACCCCAACCTGCGCAGGTACGTTTCGTGCCGCGCCGCAAACGCCCCTCGGTATGGGTGGTGCTGCCCGTGCTGTTTCTGGTAGCGATGAGCCTGCTGCCCTTGGCCTACGTGGCCATCAAGGCCTGGCAGGCCGGCTGGCACGAAGCCCTGCGGCTGCTCTGGCGTCCTTTCGTCTGGGGCCTGCTACGCAACACCCTGATGTTGATGGTGGGCGTCACCTTGGTGTGCATGGTGGTCGGCCTGGCGTTGGCCTGGCTGCTCGAGCGTAGCGACTTGCGTGGCCGACGCCTGTGGGGCGTGGTGCTGTGCCTGCCCTTCGCGGTGCCCTCGTTCGTCAGCAGTTTCACCTGGGTGTCGCTGAGCTCGGACTTCGAAGGCCTGGGCGGGGCGATCCTGGTGATGGCGCTGTCCAAGTACCCGCTGGTATTCCTGCCGGTGGCCGCCACCTTGCGCAACCTCGACACCTCCCTGGAGGAGTCCGCACGCACCCTGGGCCATGGCCGCTGGGGCGTGTTCACCAAGGTCACCCTGCCCTTGCTGTGGCCATCGATGCTCGGCGGCGCGCTGTTGATTGCCCTGCATATGCTGGTGGAATTCGGTGCGCTGTCGATCCTCGGCCTGCAAACCTTCACCACGGCGATCTACCAGCAATTCGAGCTGGAGTTCAGCAATGCCAACGCTGCCATGCTCTCGGCCGTGCTGCTGGCGCTGTGCCTGGTGATGCTCTGGCTGGAACTGCGTGTGCGCGGCAAGGCGCGCCATGTGCGCATCGGCCAGGGTGTGGCCCGTCGCGCACAGCCCTTGCGGCTGCGCGGCTGGAGCCTACCGGCGCAGCTGTTCTGCGTGGGCCTCGCGGTGCTGGGGAGCGGCATTCCACTGGCCATGCTGGGGTACTGGCTGAGCGTCGGTTCGTCGGCGGCGTTTCCGGTAGCGGACATCAGCAAGGCGCTGCTGACCTCGTTGTCGGTATCCTTGGGTGGCGCAGGCTTCTGTGTGTTGCTGGCCTTGCCCATCAGCTTCCTGGTGGTGCGCTACAAGGGCCGCCTGGCGATCTGGGCCGAGCGACTGCCTTACCTGCTGCATGCGCTGCCGGGGCTGGTGATCGCACTGACGCTGGTGTTCTTCGCCCTGCACTACGTGCCAGCGCTGTACCAGACCACGGCCCTGCTGATCCTGGCCTATGCCCTGCTATTCCTGCCCCTGGCCCAGGCACCGGTGCGCACGGCATTGAACAAGGCCTCGCCGAGTCTCGAGGAAGCTGCGCGCACCTTGGGCGCCAGCAGCTTCTCGGCGTTCTGCCGGGTGACCCTGCCGATCATTTTCCCGGCGCTGGCCGCCGCCTTCGCACTGGTGTTCCTCGATGCCATGAAGGAGCTGACCGCAACCTTGCTGCTCAGCCCGACCGGCATGACCACCCTGGCCACCGAGGTCTGGGCGCACACCGCCAACGTGGAGTTCGCCGCGGCGGCGCCTTATGCAGCGCTGTTGATCGTGGTTTCGGGGTTGCCGGTGTATCTGCTGACTACACGGATGTACCTGAACAAGGCGTAAAAAAAGGGCCGCACTGCGGCCCTTTTGCGTTATGCCCGGAACTGCCCGAGGCTTGCGCGCAATTGCGCGGCCAGGTCGTCCAGCACCTTGCTGCTGGCCGTGGTTTGCATCACCACCTGGGCCGACCGCTCGGCCTGGGCATGGATGTTCTCCACCCGGCCACGTACGGCCTGGGCGCCATGGGCCTGCTGCTCGGCGGCGCGGGTTGCCAGGCCGATCGCCGCGTGCACCTGCTCTACCGCCACCTGCACGGACTGCTGGCGGCGCTCGTTGTCGCGCAGCACCACCAACCCCTCACTGGCCTTGATACCCGCCTGGCTGATGGTTGCCACCGCTTCCTTGGCCCCCTTCTGCAACGCGGCGATATGTTCCTGGATATCGCCCGTCGAGCTCTGGGTCTTGCTGGCCAGCGCCCGCACTTCGTCCGCCACCACGGCGAAACCGCGGCCGGTCTCGCCGGCGCGGGCCGCTTCGATGGCGGCGTTGAGCGCCAGCAGGTTGGTCTGCTCGGCAATGCCATGGATGACCGTCAGCACCACCTCGATCTGCTCGCTCTGCTTGGCCAGGCGCTCGATCACCTGGGAGCCGGTTTCCACCTGCCCAGCCAGGTTCTCGATCAACCCGGCCAGCTGCGTAGTAGCCTGGCTGTTCTCGTCGGTGGCCTGGCGAATATCCACCACCTGCTGCAAGGCAGCCTGCATCGCATGGCTTTCAGCTTGGGCCTCGTCGGCCATGCTGGAGAGGTCACGCAGGCTGGCGGCCACTTCATCGCGCTGCAACGCGGCAGCGGCATCGGCGCCAGCGTTGTGCTGAGCCATGGTGTCGATCTCTACGCCGGTACGCTGGGCCACTTCACCAGCCTCGCGCACGATAGGCTGCAGTTTGTCGACGAAGCGGTTGACCGACGAGGCCATGTCGCCAATCTCGTCGCGGCTGTCGAGGGCAACGCGCTTGGTCAGGTCACCTTCACCAGCAGCCAGGTCATCGAGCGCCGCGATCAGCAGGCGCAACTTACTGACCACTCGACGCCCCAGCACCACGGCGACCACCAGCAGCACACCCAGCCCCACCAGCACCAGACCGACACCGATGCGCCAGCGCAGGTCGCCCGCCGCCTCGCGCACGGTCTGTGCGGTATTGGCCTGCATGGCGGTAGCGCTGTTCTGCGCCGTTTCCAGGCGCGCACGCAAGGCCGCACCGGTATCGGCGGAGGCCGCACCCAGGCTCTCGCCCACCAGTTGATCGCCGCTGGCGATCAAGGTGGCGAAGCGCTCGTCGAGAGCCTTGAGCTCCTGCTCCACCGAAGCGGTGGAGACGCCCATGATCACCTTGCCGATTTCCGCGCCATTGGGGCTGATGGAAGCCTCGACGAAGTACACCGCAGGGTCTTTGCGTGCGGCACTCAGCACTTTGTCCAGCGCACGCTCACCCTCGCCCTTCTCCATCAACGCCTGGTTGATGGGATTTTGACGGTTCAGGTAACGCGTCAAATGCTCGCCTTGGGCATCGTCATAGATCACGAACAGCACGTTGGGGTTGCGCTGGGCGCGTCGGGCGAAATCGGAGAGGGTCGGGACGTCGTTGTCCCAGATCGCCCTGGGCGCCACCGAGGCCAGCAGCTCGGCCATGTCGTTGGCCGAATCCTTGAGGTTTTTCTCCAGCGTCGCGCGCAGCTGCTGCTGTTCGCTTTCCAAACGCGAGGAGAGCCCCGCGCTCAAGCGCTGGCGGGTGCTGGCGGAAAGGCTGTCGAGGCCGGAACGCACGTCCTGACTGGCTTGATCGAGTTCGCCAGCCAGCTTGCGGGTGTCGGCGCCCAGACGCTCGCCCAAGTCCGCTTCGAGCGCGGTGACAGTGCTCCTTGTCAGCGCGACGGCCACCAGCACCTGCACCAAAAGAGCGATACCGAGTGCAACAAAAACAGGCCGCAGGAGGCGGCTTCGTAACAGAGAGAGGATGGCAGACACGTTAAACCCCCGTGTTTCTGGCGCCATTACTTTGATGGCATCTACAGAACATTCTTACAGCAAGGGTTGTGCCTAAAACAAGTGGATACCTGACAAGGTGCAGCAGTGCCCGCACCAGAATGAAAAACGCCGCGCCCCTTTTCGGGAGCGCGGCGTTCGATCAGCCTTTAAAAGCGCAGATCAGGCGAACGGATGACGCAGCACGATGGTCTCGTTGCGGTCCGGGCCGGTAGAGATGATGTCGATCGGGGCGCCGACCAGCTCTTCGATGCGCTTGATGTAGGCACGCGCATTGGCTGGCAGCTCTTCCAGGGCTTTCACGCCCACGGTCGACTCGCTCCAGCCCGGCATCTCTTCGTATACCGGCTCCAGGCCGATGTAGCTGTCGGCATCGGAAGGCGCGTCGATGACAGCGCCGTTCTCGTTCTTGTAGCCCACGCAGATGTTGATGGTTTCCAGGCCGTCCAGCACGTCCAGCTTGGTCAGGCAGATACCCGAGATGCTGTTGACGTCGATGGCGCGACGCAGGATCACGGCGTCGAACCAGCCGCAGCGACGAGCGCGACCGGTGGTGGAGCCGAACTCATGGCCACGCTTGGCCAGGGTGGCGCCGGTTTCGTCGAACAGCTCGGTCGGGAACGGGCCGGAACCTACGCGGGTGGTGTAGGCCTTGGTGATGCCGAGGATGTAGTCGAGGTACATCGGGCCAACGCCGGAACCGGTGGAGATACCGCCGGCAGTGGTGTTGGAGCTGGTGACGTACGGGTAGGTGCCGTGGTCGATGTCCAGCAGCGAGCCCTGGGCGCCTTCGAACATGATGTCCTTGCCGGCGCGGCGCAGGTTGTGCAGCTCGGCGGTGACGTCGAGCATCATCGCCTGTTCTTGAGCGTTTTCGGGGCTGTAAGCCATGGCTGGCAAGGGTTTGG
>NZ_JBNNVR010000102.1:0-17873 GCF_050280645.1 Pseudomonas sp. NPDC089554 | reverse complement strand
TGTGATGCTGATAATCTTGGCGACGATCAGTCCATACTCACAAGCACCCACACGAATTGCTTGATTCGATTTGTTAAAGAGCGTTTGGCGAAGCGCTTCGCTTCAACCGAGGCCGCGCATTCTACAGCAGCCTTACTTCGTGTCAAGCGTTGTTTTGAAGTTTTTGAAAACTCGCTTTCTTTCGAAAGCTTTCAACTTCAACAACTTACCGCTTGCCTCGCTGCGTGCATCGCTGCGAGGAGGCGAATAATACGCGGTTTGATTTTAGAGTCAACACCCACCTGCAAAAAACTTTTGCAGGCCTGCCAACACGTTGCGAGCAACTAATTGCAGCGCCACTGATCTGTAGAGAACCACCCCTGGAGCGGAGCCACCATGAGCGAAGCGCAGAGCGACAAGACACCCGGCCTGTCGCCGGACGAAGAACAAGAGGTCAGCCACAACCAGCCACCTCGAGCTGCCGTCCTGCACGAGATCATCCGCAGCCAGGGTGACCAGGAACTGGAACGTACCCTTGCCGCGCTCTGGTGGTCAGCACTGGCTGCTGGCTTGACCATGGGCTTGTCGCTCATGGCCATGGGGCTGTTCTATGCACGCCTGCCAGAGGGCGACAGCAGCCAGGTGATTGCCAGCCTCGGCTATAGCGCAGGCTTTCTTGCGGTGATCCTGGCCCGCCAGCAACTGTTCACCGAGAACACCCTGACGGCCGTACTGCCGATCATGACCACCCCGACCGTGGCCAACTTCGGTCGCCTGCTTCGCCTGTGGAGCATCGTGTTGGCCGGCAACCTGGCGGGCACGCTGTTGGTGGCCTGGGTAATGCTGGAGTTGCCGATCTTCGACAGCAAGACCGATATCGCCTTCCTGGAGATCGGACGCAAGGTCATGCAGAACGATATCGGTCAGATGTTCGCCAAAGGCATCGTGTCCGGGTGGATGATCGCCACCATGGTCTGGATGATCCCGTCGATGGAGCACGCCAAGATCTGGATCATCCTGATGATCACCTACCTGATGGCCCTGGGCGACTTCACCCACATCGTGGTCGGCTCGGTGGAGGTGTCCTACCTGGTATGGGCGGGCGACGAAACCTGGAAGACCTTCTGGCTGGACTTCGCACTGCCGACCCTGGCCGGCAACATCATTGGCGGCAGCTTCATCTTCGCGCTCATCAGCCATGCCCAGGTGCGCAGCGACAGCGGCAAGCCGCCGTCGAAACTGCTGAAGGAGGAGCCTGATACACCACGCAAGCCCTAACGCGTCACTACCGCCTGGTCGGCAGTGCCGCTGCGCTTGCGCAGCGGGCGTGGCTGCCACCAGTTCTGCCCGGCATGGGGCGAATCGATACTGACTCGTTCGCCCATCTGTGGGGTGCTCACTTGCACCTGGGCCTGCGCAGCCAAATCGACGATACGTTCGAACGGCTCTTGCCAGCCGTGAATGGAAAGATCGAACGTGCCGTTATGGATCGGCAACATCCAGCGTCCACGCAAATCAAGGTGTGCCTGCAGGCTTTCCTCGGGCTGCATGTGCACATTGGGCCAGGCCAGGTTATAGGCCCCGGTTTCCATGAGCGTCAGATCGAACGGACCGAAGCGCTCGCCGATTGCCTTGAAACCATCGAAATACCCGGTATCACCGCTGAAGAACAGGCGGACCTGCTCATCGATGATCACCCACGACGCCCAGAGCGTGCTGTTGCTGTCGAACAGCCCACGCCCCGAAAAGTGCTGGGCGGGCGTGGCGACGAAGCGTACACCCTTCACCTCGGTGGCCTGCCACCAATCCAGTTGCCTGACCTTTTCAGCCGGCACACCCCAGCCGACCAAGCGATCGCCAACCCCCAAGGGCGCGAGGAACGATTCCGTGCGCGGGGCAAGGCGGCGGATCGCGTGTTCGTCGAGGTGATCGAAATGATCGTGGGAGAGAATCACCGCCGCCAAGGGTGGCAGTTCCTCCAGTGCCAAAGGTGGCGCATGAAAACGCTGCGGGCCGGCCCACTGCACCGGCGAGGCGCGCTCGGCGAACACCGGGTCGGTGATGAAATAGTGCCCGCGCAGCTTGAGCAGCACCGTGGAATGCCCTAAACGCCACAGGCTGTGGTCGGGCGCATCGAGCACCTGCTGGCGGGTCATTGTCTGCAAGCTCGGTGGAGTAGCCGGACGGGTTTCAGGAGGCTTGCGCAGGAACAGGTACTTCAGGCCGATGCGCAGCTTCTTGAGCATGCCGTCCTGGGGCAAGGTTGCCTGATTGTGGAAACGCCCGTCGCGGTGCGGCGCCGACTCGTCGCCAGGTGAGGCCATGGGGAGCATGAGCAGGAGCACTCCGAGCAAGAGGAAAGGCTTCATGTTACCCCACAGTGATCGGATCAACCGTGAATTGGCTTGTAAGGTCATTTTTCAATGTTGAATCATTGTTCAACATCATTCGTGCAAGTTATGCGATAAACGGCGCATGGACCCCAAAGACCCCCATCATGATCGACAACAGAAGCGGTAAGGGCCTCTCTTTCGTCAGGCGCATCTACCTGCCACGCACCATCGGCTTGGGCATCGGCCTGTTCAGCGTCATGGCCGCCGTGGCCCCGCTGCAACCACCGACCTGGGTCTGGGTGCTGATGCTGCTCAATGGCCTGGCCTGGCCACACCTGGCCTACCAATGGGCACGCCGCTCGGCGCAACCCTACAGCGCCGAGCAACGCAACCTGATGCTCGACTCCCTGTGCGGCGGCTTCTGGGCGGCGGCCATGCATTTCAACCCACTGCCGTGCGTGACCATCCTGTCGATGATGACCATGAACAACGTCGCGGCTGGCGGCAAGCGCCTGGTCATACGCGGGCTGCTGGCACAGTTGGCAGGCATGCTGCTGGCCACCTCGCTGCTGGGCACCGGCCTGCAACTGCAACCGACTGCACTGCAAGTGTATGCCTGCTTGCCCATGTTGACCCTCTATCCGCTCGCACTGGGCTGGGTCTGCTACCAGTTGGCGATCAAGCTGGCCGAACACAAGCGTCGCCTCAGTGCCTTGAGCCGCACCGACAGCCTCACCGGCCTGCTCAACCATGGCTCCTGGAAAGACCTGCTGCTGCTGCGCTTCCAGGCATGTCGGCAACAACATACACCGGCAGTGATCGCACTGATCGACATCGACCACTTCAAGACCATCAACGACACCTTCGGCCATGTGGTCGGCGACTGCGTGCTGCGCCAGCTCAGCCACGACCTCAGGCGCAACCTGCGTGAGGACGACCTGGCAGGTCGCTACGGTGGCGACGAATTCTGCCTGATTCTCCCCGACACCGACCTGGGGCAGGCCTGCCTGGTGATGGAGCGCCTGCGCGAGCAGGTCGGTGGCTATCGCAACCCACAGCTGCCGACATTACGCATCAGCCTGAGCATCGGCCTTTCGGCCTACGGCCCAGCCCTGGCGTCGCCCGAACACTGGCTGGACGACGCCGACAAGGCGCTGTACGCAGCCAAACACCAAGGCCGCAACCAGGTCAATTTCACCCACGGCGAAGCCGCGGCGCTCAAGCTGGCCTATCCTGACTGAACCTTCCTCCTGACTGCACGGCGGAAGGCAAGCCGTCACCAAGGAGTCGTTCGAGCATGGACAGGTCCAGCGACCTTTTGCCCGCCAGCCCTACCCCCCGCCTACAGGTTCGCCGTCTGATCGGCGGTTTTTCCGCGCTGTTCGCCGTCGGCTGCCTGATCGCCCTGGGCGCGCTGTTCAATATTGCCGCTACCCTCGACCAGCAAGCGCAGGAGCGTAGCCTGTTCTACGCCAACCAGGCCTTGCAGCAACGGCTACAGGCCTCGCGTCAGTTCCTCTCCAGCTATGCCGTCTGGGATGCGGCCTACCAGCACCTGGTCGGCCAAGCCGACTGGCAATGGGCCTATGAGCAGAAGAACGTCGGCGAATCGTTGTACAGCGCCAGCGGCTATGAAGGTGTGTTCGTGATCGACGACCAGCACACCAGCTATGCCCTGTTCAAGGGCAAACCCACTGATTCGGCGGCCAGCGCATTCATCGACACGCCCCTGGCGCCGGTTATCGGCGAGGCCCGCAAAGCGGCGCCCGCCCGCGAGCAAATCACCCATTTCGTACGCCTCAATGGCTGGCCGGCGGTGCTCAGCGCGGCGGCCATACGACCGGACGACGACGTGCTCGACAGCGATGTGGCCAAGGCCCCGGTCATGCTGTTCGTCGACCAACTGACCGACGACAAGCTCGCTCGCCTGGGCGAAGGCGCCGGGCTGGGCGACATGCGCATAGAGAAGACCGGCGCCGACGCCCACGGCCAGCCGCGCATCGAACTGGGCGATACCGGTTATCGCCTGGCCTGGAGCAGCCCACAGCCCGGCAGGCAGCTGCTATGGGCAGTACTGCCCCCTCTGCTCGGCGTGCTGTTGGTAGTCGGCTCGGTACTGGCCTACCTGTTCCGCCATGCCCTGCGCAGCTCGCATGCCATCGAAGACAGCCTACTACGCCTGCAACACAGCAACCGCGCCCTGGAAGCCAGCGAGCAGCGTTTTCGCGCCGTGGCCGAGGCGGCGTCCGACTGGATCTGGGAAACCGACCGCCATCAGCACCTAACCTACCTTTCCCAGCGCTTCGCCAAGGTCACCGGCTACCGGGTCGAGGATTGGCTGGGGCAACCGCTCAACCAGTTGCTCGCCTGCGACACCACACCCCTGGCGCCCTGGCTCGACAGCCAGACCGACAGCGACCCGCAACAGTTGGCCAACCTGCGGTGCAGCTATCGCGACCCCGGCGGGCAAAACCGCTTCTGTCGGATCTCGGCGCGGGCCATTGTCTACGACAACAAGCTCACAGGGTTTCGCGGCACCGCCAGTGACATCACCGATGAGGTGGCAGCCCATGCGCGTATCCAGCACCTGTCGATGCACGACGCCCTCACAGGTCTGGCCAACCGCAACAAACTATCTCGCCATCTGGAACAAGCGCTGCTACGCGGCAGCGACTCGCCACCGCTGACCTTGCTGCTACTCGACCTGGACAACTTCAAGCCCATCAACGATTCGCTCGGCCACGCCGCAGGCGACACGGTATTGCAAGAGGTGGCCACCCGCCTGCGCGACACCACCCGTGACGGCGACCTGGTGGCGCGCCTGGGTGGCGACGAGTTCGTGGTGGTGCTGGGCGGCATGGACAACCGCAGTGAGATAGACCGCTTCTGTGCGCGGCTGATCGAGCTGCTGCAACAGCCGATCCTGCACGATGAGCAGCCCATGTACATCGGCGCCAGCATCGGCGTGTCCCAGACCCGCGCCCAAGGCTTCGACGCCGGTGAGCTGATCCGCTGCGCCGACATCGCCCTTTACCAGGCCAAGGCCGATGGCAAGAACACCTGGCGCTACTTCTCGCCAGAAATGAGCCAGCAGATCCAGTACCGCCGGCAACTGGAGAACGACCTGCGCCGCGCCCTCAAGCAGGAGGAATTCGTCCTCCACTACCAGCCACGCTACCGCCTCGAGGACCTGTCCATCGTCTCGGTCGAGGCCTTGTTGCGCTGGCAGCACCCGCAGGAAGGCATGCTCGCCCCCGACAGCTTCATTCCCCTGGCCGAGCAGAGCGAGCTGATCGTCGCCCTGGGCCGCTGGGTGCTGCGCGAGGCCTGCACTGCCGCAAGCGGCTGGCCCGATGGGCTGCTGGTGTCGGTGAACCTGTCGCCCGCGCAGTTCTCACGCAGCGACGTGGTCGCCGACGTGCGCGAAATACTGCTGGAAACCGGCTTCCCGGCGCAGCGCCTGGAGCTGGAGATCACCGAGAACGTGATGCTCAACGACATCGAGGGCGCCCTGGGTACCATGCTGGCGCTCAAGGAACTGGGGGTGCGCCTGAACATGGACGACTTCGGCACCGGCTACTCCTCGCTGGGCTACCTGCGCACCTACCCCTTCGACAGCATCAAGATCGACAAACGCTTCATCGCCGGGCTCAACAGCCAGAGCGGCAACGACCGCGCGGTGGTGCAGGCGATCATCAACCTGGGCAAGGCCATGGGCCTGACCGTGACCGCCGAAGGCGTGGAAACCGAGCAGCAGTTGCGGGCGCTGGGCAAGGAGCGCTGCCACGAAGTGCAAGGCTACTACCTGAGTCGGCCGGTCGACCGCCAAGCCTTCGAGGCCTTGCTGGAACAGCGCCAGGCGCGCCCTGGCGTGTCCTGAAAACAACGTCAGCGCAAGCTGCGCTCGGCCACGATCTCCGGCAAATCGGTGCGTTGCAGGTAGATACGTAGGGCCTGGCCGATGTTCAGACGCTCATCCACATGCTGGCCCAGCAGCAGCGCCAGGCGCTCGCGGCACAGCGCCATGCGCTGGCCCGCCTCGGGCCGCCAGACGAACTCGTTGCACGGCACGATGCTGTCGTCGGCCACATCCATGCCGAACGAATCTTCGGAAAAACGCACGATATGGCTGCCGCGCTTGCCGTGGAAACCGACGAAGCCCTTGAGCTGGTCGGCGGCGCTGCAGATGTCCTGGGAAGTGATGGCCATGACGTTACCTCGCAAAAAGTCGGAAGGAACGCACGCCAGGCGGGGACGGTTGCCTCTGGCGGGCAACGCGTTGGATGCAGACTAGCGCAACCGGCCTCTTCACTCCACCAGCAATGCTTGCAGCCAGCTCATGAACGCCTGCACCCGGTGTGGCACATGGCGTTGGCGGGCATACAGCAACGACACCGGCATCGCCCGCGCAGGCCAGGCATCGAGCACGGCCACCAGCTCACCTCGGCGTAAATGCTCCTCGACACCGCTGGCCGGGGCCTGGATCAACCCCAGCCCGGCCAGGCAGGCAGCGGAATAAGCCTCGGCGTTGTTGACCGTGATCGCCCCGCCCATGGCCTGGAAGCACAATTCGCCGTCACGCTCGTACTCGAACCCCGGGCTGCGCGCGCCGAGTCGCGTGACGTAGTGGATCAGCCGGTGATCGGCCAGGTCGTCGAGGCACTGCGGCACACCGTAGCGCGCCAAGTACGCGGGGCTTGCGCAGTTGCGCATGGCCAGGTGTCCGAGGGGCCGCGCCACCACATCCAGGTCGCTCAGTTCCCCGACCCGCACCACGCAGTCGAAGCCCTCGCGCAGCAGGTCGACCTGGCGGTCGGTGCAACTGATCTCCACTTCCAGGTTCGGGTGGCGGTCGAGCAAACCGGGCAACGCTGGGATGACCACCTTGCGCGCCATCATGGTCGGCAGGTCGATGCGCAGGCGCCCGCTGAGCGCGGCATCGTCGCTGTGGAACAGGCTTTCGATCTCGTCCATGCCCGACAGCAGGTCCTTGCTGCGTTCGTACAACAGCAGACCGTCCTGGGTCGCCTGCACGCGCCGCGTGGTGCGCTCCAGAAGGCGCGCGCCCAGCAACTTCTCAAGGGCGCGAACCTGCTCGGAGACCGTCGAGCGGGGCAAGCCCAGGCGCTCGCTGGCCAGGGTAAAACTTGAAAGCTCAGCAACCCGCACGAAGGTGCGCAATAGCTCCAGCTTGTTCATCGATGGCCCCCAATCATCCGGTTTTACCGAACAGTATTTCCAAATTCGGCGGATTTAACAGCCATCAGTCGATCAATAACCTGTTCTCACTCCCCCACCCCATGAGGTAATCGACATGACCCGCAAGATCGCCCTAGTCACTGGCGCCAGCCGCGGCCTTGGCCGCAGCACCGCCGAACACCTGGCCGCACGCGGCATCGACGTGATCGGCACCTACCACAGCAAGGCCGAGGAGGCCCAAGCGGTGGTGGCCAGCCTGGAGCAGGCCGGCGTACGCGCCGCCATGCTGCAACTGGACGTCAGCGACAGCAGTACCTTCGCCGACTTTGCCGAACGCTTCGGCCAGACCCTGCAACAACATTTCGCCCGCCAGGACTTCGACTTCCTGGTGAACAACGCCGGCATCGGCCTGCACGCAGCGTTCAGCGAAACCACCGAGGCGCAGTTCGACCAGTTGCTCAATATCCAGTTCAAGGGCCCATTCTTCCTGACCCAGCGCTTGCTGCCCCACTTGGTAGACGGTGGTCGCATCGTCAATATCTCCACAGGCCTGGCGCGCTTTGCCCTGCCCGGCTACGCCGCCTATGCGGCGATGAAAGGCGCGATGGAGGTGCTGACCCGCTACCAGGCCAAGGAGCTGGGTGCACGCGGTATTCGGGTGAACATTTTGGCGCCCGGCGCCATCGAGACCGACTTCGGCGGTGGCGCTGTGCGTGACAACCGCCAGGTCAACGACTTCATCGCCAGCAACACGGCCCTGGGCCGGGCGGGCTTGCCCGATGACATCGGCGCGGCCATCGCCCTGCTGCTCGAAGAGGGCAATGGCTGGATCACCGGGCAACGCATCGAGGTGTCCGGGGGGATGTTCCTCTAACTGGCCAGCGCCTGCTACAAGCTGGCCATTGCTGGCAGTTCCAGGGCCTGGGCCGGGAAGCACAGGCCTACTCGACGCCTGAGCGCAGGCCCCGAACCTGGCTGCCAGTAGATACCTGGGTGACGCTCGACCAACGACTGCGGCAACTAGGCCGCGCCCACCCCGGCAGCGACCAGGGCCAGCGCCAATTGCAGCGTCGCGGCCTGAGCCGCTTGCTCGCCGTCGCCATACAGGCCCATCAAACGCTGGTGCGAGGGGTGCTGCGGGCAGGTGACCCAGCGCCCTTCGGGCTGTTTGCCGGTGGCCATCACCAGTACGAAGGCTTCTTCCCACAAGGGCAGGAACAGCTCGTCCTCGCAGCGCTGCGCTTCATCGGCCAACCGCGCATCGCCCTCGCAGCCGTCCAGCAAGGTCAGTTGCAAGCCGCTCACGGCCTGGCTCGCCAGGCGTACGCAGGCCTCCACCTGGGCTGGCGCGATGTCCGCCTCCACCCCCAAGGCCAACGGCACGTGCTCCTGTTCCTGGCGAAAACGCAGGCGCAACGCCTCGGCCTCGGCCACCATGCGGCACGCCTGGGGGTACAGCACCCGGGCCTGCTCGGACACTTCGACGCCCCTTGCCTGGCGCAGGAACAGGCTGACACTCAGGTCTTCCTCCAATTGCCGGATGGTCACCGACAGCGTGGGTTGCGCCACGCACAAGCGCTGGGCGGCCAAGGTGATGTTGCGCTCTTCGAAAACCGCGATGAACGCCTTGAGGTGACGTATATCCATAGTTGAAACCGATACCAGCCAGAGAAATAAGCCGTTTTTCAGGCTATTACTTGATACCTAGAATGCTCGCCATCGAAAACGATTATGCCTGGGAGGCTTTCATGAACAAACCCCTCGTTATCATCACCGGCGCCAGCTCCGGTATCGGCGCCGCCACTGCCCGCCTGTTCGCCGCCGCAGGCCACCCTCTGCTGCTGATCGCCCGCCGCCTGGAGCGCCTGGAAGCATTGGCGCTACCCAATTGCCTGTGTCGCGCCGTGGATATCCGCGACCGCGCCGCCCTGGTGGCAGCGGTTGCCGAAGCCGAGGCGCTGCATGGCCCAGCCGATGCGCTGGTGAACAACGCCGGGGTGATGCTGCTGGGCCAGGTCAGCGAACAAGACCCCGAGCAGTGGGACCGGATGATCGACATCAACATCAAGGGCCTGCTCAATGGCGTGCACGCCCTGGCCAGCGGCATGGTCGCGCGGCGCAGCGGAACGTTGATCAATGTCAGTTCCGTGGCCGGACGCAAAACCTTCCCTAACCATGTGGCCTACGTCGGCACCAAGTTCGCCGTGCATGGGCTGTCGGAAAACCTGCGCGAGGAACTGTCGCCGCACAACGTGCGCGTCGTGACCATCGCCCCGGGCGCGGTGGAGACCGAGCTGCTCGGCCACACCACCGACGAAGGCATCAAGCGCAACTATGAGGCCTGGAAGGCCAATGACATGGGCGGCGTGGTGCTGGCGGCCGAGGATGTGGCCGGGGCGATCGTCTGGGCCTACCAGCAGCCGCAGCATGTGTGCATTCGCGAGATCGTGCTGGCGGCGACCGCCCAGCAGCCGTGACCTGGCAGAGGAGCAGGCTCAGCGCCTGGTCTGCTCCTCGTGCACTTGCACACTGGCGGTCATGCCGGCACTGAGCACCACGCCCTCGGGAATCTGCTCCAGGCGAATACGCACGGGAATGCGTTGTGCCAGGCGTACCCAATTGAAGGTCGGCTCCACTTCCGGCAATAACTGGCCGTCGGGGTTGCTGTTACGGTCGGTGATACCGCGACTGATGCTTTCTACCTGCCCTGGAATCGACTCCCCCGCCCCCATCAACCACACCTTGACCGGGTCGCCGACCTTGATACGCGGCAACTTGGTCTCTTCGAAATACGCCTGGATATAGAACGTCGATTCATCCACCAACGCCATCACCGCCTGCCCGGTGTTCACGTAGTTGCCCTGGGCCAGGCGCAGGTTGGTGATGTAGCCGCTGCGCGGCGCCCGCACTTCGCTGCGCGTCAGGTTGATCTGCGCCACCTGCACCTGGGCCTGGGCCTCGTGCAACTGGCCGCGGGCGATGGCGGCGTTGATCTGCGCGTTCTCGCGCAATTCGGCACTGATGGCCTGCGGGCCCAGAGCGTTACGCCGGGCGGCCTCGCGTTCGCGCAGGTGCAACTGCTGGGATCGGGTGTCGGCCACTGCCTTGGCCTGGTCGAAGGCGGCCTGGAAACGCTCGCGGTCGATGCTCATCAGCTCCTCGCCGGCCTTGACCTGCTGGTTGTCGTGCACCTTCAGCTCGCGCACCCAGCCGGACACATCCGGCGCTATCACCACCACGTCGGCACGCACACGGGCATCACGGGTCCAGGGCGTGAGCATGTAGTACTTCCACAACTCGACGCCGGCGAACACGGCGATGGCCACCACACATAAAGTGACCAGGGTACGGACGGCTGCGCGCATGGACTGACTCCTTACAAAGGCCCGAGTAGATGTACCACCAGCGACAGCACGCAGACGAACAGCGCGGCGTCGAACAACGCTTCATGCCAGATCCAACGCCCCAGCGGGGTGGCCTGTACCACCAGGCGCACGGCAGCGGTAATGGCCAGGGCCATCAGCACGTAGATAAGGAAGGGGCTGAGCAGCACCCCACCCAGCGCCCACTCACGTAGCCCCATGCATGTCCTCCTGCCAGCGGCACCACTTGCCCCAGCTCTTGCGCAACTGCAACACCGCGCCTTCGGCCAGGCGCAGCGGGTCGCTGGGCGGCTGGCGACGCAAGGCCTCGATGAACTGTGCGCTGGCGACATCCAGGCGCTGGCCTTGGCCAGGTGCCGGGCCACTGGCCAGGGCCGCCTCAAGTTGCTGCAAATAGTGGCGCTCGGCACCGGCCATCGGCACATTGGCCAGCGCCAGGCACATGCGCAGGTGCAGCAGCTCGTCACCGATGTCCAGGCCGTGCAGGCCATCGTCCCAGCGCTTGCGCTCGCTTTCTGGTAACTCGCTGGCGTGCCGGGCCAGTTGCATCAGGCGGTCGGCCATGCGCCCGCCGAACCAGCTGTCGGCACCGCGCAGGTCGCGGCGGGTCAGGCGCACCAGGTCGCTCTGGGTGGCCGCCCGCAGGCGTCGTCCCAGCCAGGCGGGGTGACGCAAGACCACCAAGCGAAATGCCAGCACTGCTGCGCCCACGCCCATCAGCATCGCCTGGGCACTGTTGAGCATCGCCGCCACATCGAAATGCATGGCATTGAGCGGCGACACCAGCACGATGAAATGCAGGCAGTAAGACGTCGCGGTAGGCCCGGTGCGTGGGTGCGCCATGCCCAAGGCGCCGAAGAACAACGGCACGCCCATGCCCAGGCAGAGCATGGCGAAACTGCTCCATTGGGGTAGCAGCACCTGCCCGACCAGAAACGCCACCGGTATCGCCAGCAAGATTCCACGCAAAAAGCTCAGGCCGATCTGCGCGCCGTTCTCGCGGCTGGCAAACAGGCTGCACACCACGCAGGTCAACACCAGCCCGCCGGGTGCGGCAGGCCAGGCAGTGGCCAGCCAGAAGCTGCTCATCACCAGGAAGGCCAGGGCACTGCGTGAACCGAACAGCAGCGCCAGCGGCAGGTCACGGTGCACAGCCAGGCCCTGGGAGGCGTCCTTGGGCACCCTGCCCTGCTCGACGTCCTGCAGGGCCTGGGTTGCGGCCATGGCGAAATCCAGCAGCAGTGCCAGGCGCGCCAGGCAGAAATGCTCGGCGGGGCTGATCCGCTCATCATGGGCGGCATCCCAGATGCGCTGGCGCAACAGCAGCAGGCTGGGCGTATCGGGCGTCGCGAGCTGGGTGCGCGCTTCCTCCAACCAGGGCGCCAGGTGCTCGGCCTCCTGGGTATCGAGCTGACGCCACTGGCGGCGTACCGAACGGGAGATGCGCAACAGCACCATGAGCTTCTGGCTCAAGCCGCGAATCGCCTGCGCTCGCAAGCGGCCGCTACGGCCTTCGAACCAGGCATGTTCGCGTTGCGCATCGATCGCCACGATGCGCCCGAGGATCTCCAGCAGCCCTTCACGCGTGCCGTCCTCGCCGCCAAGCATCGCGCTGGCCGCCTGCAAGCCGTTGTGCCAGGCCTGGCGTGCCTGGCCGGCCAGTTGCTGCTCGACCCGCATCGGCCACACCAGCGCACTGCTGGCGGTGGCGCAGACGATACCCAGGCAGATCTCGGTGCAGCGCGCCACGGCCTGGTCGAACACCTGCAAAGGGTGGTCGATGGCCGGCAGCGAGATGATCGCTGCGGTGTAGCCGGCCAGCACGAAGGCATAGGCCCAAGCACTGCGCAACTGGGTGGAGGCTGCGGTGCACAAGGCCAGCCACGACGCCAGCGCCAGCAGGAACAACCAGGGCGCCTGGGCGAACAGGCCAATGAACACCACCGACATGAAGGTGCCGACCAACGTCCCGGCCAGTCGCGCCAGGCCCTTCTGCACCACCATGCCCGACAGCGGCTGGGCGACGATGAAGGCGGTCATCAGTGCCCAGGCAGGCTGCTCCAGGCCCCAGCGCATGGCCAGCCACAACGCCAGGCCACCGCCCAGCAGGGTCTTGAGGGCGAATTTCAGGGCGAGGATGTTGGGGGCGAACAGGGCCTGGAAAGTGATAGGCACGAACGGGACCTTGCGCCAGAGGAGATGCTTACAAGATAGACAACAGGAAAGAGGACACGGCCAACACAAAAACGCCAGGCAAAAAAATGGGCGACCGAAGTCGCCCTAAATGCCTTGCGTGCCCCTGAATCGGGAAGGATCAGCGCGCCTAGCGCTTGTTCGAGTCCTTCCAGATGAAAAGTCCCAGACCGGCAAAGAACACCACCATCAACCCGACCGTGATCACACCCGCGATAACGACATTATCGAAGAACATGGCGGCCTCCCGAGGTGTTGCCGTTGTCCGATGAGCACAAGGTAACGAATCGGCGGGAGGGAAAAATTGACCGGGGTCAATGCGGGCCCGGAGCCGGGCCTGGGAGGGGCGCAGGTTTGACCTGCATCAGTTTTCAGCGAGGTTTCAACGCTTCTTGGGCTTGCCCTTGGGCTTTTTCTTCTTGCCCGAACCCAGCGGCATGGCCTGCTCGAAGGCCTGGCGCATGTCGTCCAGGCGCTTGTCGTTGAGGTCGTGGATGCGTTTGGCGCGCTCGGCGCCGAAGTCGATCAGTTTGTCTTGGCTCATGGGCGGGCTCGAAGGACAGGATGGCGCCATGATGAAGCCTTGCGCAGGTGCTGAACAGCCCTGGTTCAGACTTCGATATCGACCAGCAACCCCTGGCGCGGACGTTCGCCCAAAGGCGCGACCGGCACGGTGTTGTCGGCATTGAGTTCATCACCGGCCAGGGCACTGTAGGGGACGTCCTGCTCCTGCTGCCCCTCGCGCTGTTGCTGCTGGCGGCGCTGCTCCTCGCGCTGGCGCAGGGCCTGCTCCTCGGGGTCGCGCTGTTGCTTGAGGTCGATGGTGCCGTCGCTGGACGTCGGTTGGGCCGGGACCACGGGCGGAATGTCCGGGGTCGGCTTGACCGGGTCGAGCTGCGAGGTAACAGGGGCGGCACTGAGCGGAATGATCGGCGGCAACATGGGTTTCTCCTATGGCCTTGGTATCGGCCAACCGTAAGCCGCCTTGAGCGCCTGCGGGCCAGCATGTGCGGCACGTCACAGCAGCGCGCCTGAGAAGTATAGACCTCAGCTATTGGCCATCGTTGTCCAGCTCGTCGTCCGACGGCGGGCTGGCTTCGCTCCAGGGCCGCTTGTAGACCTGCTGCCACACCGCTTCCAGGTGTTCGCGCAGCAGCTGCGGGGCATTTTTCAACGAAGCGCTGTCCTCGCGGGTGCCGCCTATCGGCTCCTCGGCCGCCGGGGTGATCAGCGACTGGCCGGTGATGCTGTAGACGGCCTGGCCCTCGCGCAGTTCGATGGCGATGTCATGAGGGTCGATGCCGCCGCCGCAGAAGGCGTGGCTGGCGACGGTCAGCTCGGCGATGCCGTCGTTGTTCAGGTCGCTGACATCGCTGACGTCGGTGTAGAAATCCACATCCAGGTCCAGCCCCGGGCAAGTGGTTTCCTGCTCGATCTGCCAGCGCGGCTTGAAGGCGTCGGCATCGGCCTTGCGCGCATACAAGGTGGCCTTGAGGATCACCTTGTCGACCTCCTGCTCGCTTTCCGGGTCAGTGGCCTGGCCGTCGACCCGGCTCAGCACCAGCAGCCCTTCGCCGTCGCGGTCGCGAAAATGCACGCTCTTGATCGGCGTCTGCACACCGAGCACTTCCAGTTGCTCGACCGGAATCGGCGGCAGGGTTTCGAAGCTTTTCTGTTCGCAGGCGCTGAGCAGCAGCAGGCTGCAAAGGCCTAGGGAGGCGTTCAACCAGCGGCGCTTGAAAGGCATGTTGGCACTTGGCTCTCGTGGCAAGGCGGGTATTCGTCGATGAAGTGGCGGGACGCTTTGGTCTGCCGGGGCTATCCGTTAGAATAGTCCGCTTTTCATGGCGGAGTTCAGGCAGTATGGCGCAGCAGTATCAACCGGGGCAACGCTGGATCAGCGACAGCGAAGCCGAGCTCGGCCTGGGAACCATCCTGGCGCAGGATGGCCGCCTGCTGACCGTGCTCTACCCGGCCACGGGCGACACCCGCCAGTACTCGCTACGCAACGCACCGCTGACCCGCGTGCGCTTCTCGCCCGGCGACCTGATCACTCACTTCGAGGGCTGGAAGCTGACCGTGCGTGAGGTCGAGGATGCCGACGGCCTGTTGGTCTACCACGGGCTCGACCAGCAGAACCAGCCACGGGTGCTGCCTGAAACGCAGCTGTCCAACTTCATCCAGTTCCGCCTGGCCAGCGACCGCCTGTTCGCCGGGCAGATCGACCCGCTGGCGTGGTTCTCGCTGCGCTACAACACCCTGCAGCACACCAGCAAGCAAATGCTTTCGTCGCTGTGGGGCCTGGGCGGCTGCCGCGCGCAGCCGATCGCCCACCAGTTGCACATTGCCCGCGAGGTCGCCGACCGTAGCGCACCGCGGGTACTGCTGGCCGACGAAGTAGGCCTGGGCAAGACCATCGAGGCGGGCCTTGTGATCCACCGCCAGTTGCTGTCCGGGCGCGCCAAGCGCGTGCTGATCCTGGTGCCGGAAAACCTGCAGCACCAATGGCTGGTGGAAATGCGCCGGCGCTTCAACCTCCAGGTGGCGCTGTTCGACGCCGAGCGCTTCATCGAAAGCGACGCCAGCAACCCGTTCGAAGATGCCCAACTGGCGCTGGTCGCCCTGGAATGGCTGGTCGACGACGAAAAGGCCCAGGATGCACTGTTTGCCGCCGGCTGGGACCTGATGGTGGTCGACGAGGCCCACCACCTGGTGTGGCACGAAGAGCAGGCCAGCAGCGAATACACCCTGGTCGAGCAACTGGCCCAGGTGATTCCGGGCGTGCTGCTGCTCACCGCTACCCCCGAGCAACTGGGGCAGGACAGTCACTTCGCCCGCCTGCGCCTGCTCGACCCCGCCCGTTTCCACGACCTGGCCGCGTTCCGCGCCGAAAGCGAGCACTATCGCCCGGTGGCCGAAGCGGTCCAGGAACTGCTCGACGAAGGCCGCCTGTCGCCCAAGGCCCACGCCACCATTCTGGGCTTTCTCGGCGCCGAGGGTGAGGCGCTGCTGGCGGCGGTCAGCGACGGCGATAGCCAGGCCAGCGCGCGGCTGATTCGCGAGTTGCTCGACCGCCATGGCACCGGCCGGGTGTTGTTCCGCAACACCCGTGCGGCGGTCCAGGGCTTCCCCGAGCGCCAGTTGCACCCCTACCCGCTGGCCAACCCCGAGCAGTACCGCGACCTGCCCAGCGGCGAGCGCGCCGAGCTGTACCCGGAAGTGGCCTTCCAGGCCCAGGGCGACAGCGGCGAGGACGACCGCTGGTGGCGCTTCGACCCGCGCGTCGACTGGCTGATCGACACCCTGAAGATGCTCAAGCGCACCAAGGTGCTGGTGATCTGCGCCCACGCCGAAACCGCCATGGACCTGGAAGACGCCCTGCGCGTGCGCTCCGGCATTCCGGCCACGGTGTTCCACGAGGGCATGAGCATTCTCGAGCGTGACCGCGCCGCCGCTTATTTCGCCGACGAGGAGTTCGGTGCCCAGGTGCTGATCTGCTCCGAGATCGGCAGTGAAGGCCGCAACTTCCAGTTCGCCCACCACCTGGTGATGTTCGACCTGCCGGCCCACCCCGACCTGCTCGAGCAGCGGATCGGCCGCCTCGACCGGATCGGCCAGAAGCACACCATCCAGCTGCACATCCCGTACTTGCAGGAAAGCCCCCAGGAGCGCCTGTTCCAGTGGTACCACGAAGGCCTGAACGCCTTCCTCAATACCTGCCCTACCGGCAACGCCTTGCAACACCAGTTCGGTCCGCGCCTGCTGGCGCAGTTGGAGGGTGGCGACAGCAGCGCCTGGAGCGCGCTGGTGGCCGAGGCCCGCAATGAGCGCGAGCGCCTGGAAGCCGAGCTGCACAGTGGCCGCGACCGCTTGCTGGAACTCAACTCCGGTGGTGCTGGCGAAGGCCAGGCGCTGGTCGAGGCGATCCTCGAGCAGGACGACCAGTTCGCCCTGCCTATCTATATGGAAACCCTGTTCGACGCCTTCGGCATCGACAGCGAGGACCATTCGGAAAATGCCCTGATCCTGCGGCCGAGCGAGAAAATGCTCGATGCCAGCTTCCCACTGGGCGACGAAGAAGGCGTGACCATCACCTACGACCGCGCCCAGGCGCTGTCGCGCGAGGACATGCAGTTCCTGACCTGGGAGCACCCCATGGTGCAGGGCGGCATGGACCTGGTGTTGTCCGGCTCCATGGGCAACACCGCCGTGGCGCTGATCAAGAACAAGGCGCTCAAGCCCGGCACCGTGCTGCTCGAACTGCTGTACGTCAGCGAAGCGGTGGCCCCGCGCAGCCTGCAACTGGGCCGCTATCTGCCACCGGCGGCGCTGCGTTGCCTGCTCGACGCCAATGGCAACGACCTGGGGCCGCGGGTGGCCTTCGAAACCCTCAACGACCAGCTCGAAAGCGTGCCCAAGGCCAGCGCCAACAAGTTCATCCAGGCCCAGCGCGATGTACTGGCCCAGCGTATCGCTGGCGGCGAGGCCAAGGTCTTGCCGGTGCACGAGGCCCGCGTCAGCGAGGCGCAACAGCGCCTGGCCGCCGAGACCGATGAAGAGCTGGCGCGCCTGGTCGCCCTCAAGGCCGTCAACCCGAGCGTGCGCGACAGCGAGATCGACGCACTGCGCAAGCAGCGCGAAGATGGCATGGCGATGCTCGACAAAGCGGCACTGCGTTTGGAGGCGATCCGCGTACTGGTCGCCGGCTGATACAACGCAGCACTACGAACACGAAGCGGGGCGGCCTGGCCCAGCCGGGCCGCGTCGTGTTTTTTTTTTGCTAATA